>CAZEQQ010000117.1:5002-7533 GCA_964514425.1 uncultured archaeon | reverse complement strand
CACAGAGGAATAGGTTCAGATATAGCTGTTCCTGAAGTTGTAACAAAATGGGAAACGCCTTTAGGAGTGGTTAACATAGATACGGAACTAGTAGAAGAATTATGTGCAACAGATGCTTATATAGTACGAAGTGATGCTTCTCACACTTATGAACACTCAATAGAAGTTCAAGTACCATTTCTTCAATATCTTTACTCTGATTCATTCAAGTTACTTCCTATTACATTAATGAAACAAGGTTATGGAACAAGTAAAAAATTGGGTCAACTTATTGGAGATTTGATTCAAGAAAGAAATATCATTGTAATAGCAAGTTCTGATTTTACACATTTTGAACATCACGATCAAGCTGCAAAGAAAGACGGTTTAATTTTAGAAGCTATAGAAAAAATGGACACACAAAAGATGTGGGATATTCGAGATGATCAGCGTGTCACGATGTGTGGTCATGGTCCTATTGTGAGTACCATTGAAGCAGCTCTTAAAACAGGTAGAAGTACAGCAAAATTGCTTAAGTATGCCACTTCTGGAGATGTTTCTGGTAGAAAAAACGAAGTTGTGGGATATGGAGCAGGAATTTTCTACAAATAAAAAATAGTAATTATTTTCTTTTTCTTTTCCTTTTTCTTTTTCACAAAAAATATTTAATAGAGTCCAGTATGTTTAGATAGGAAAGCACTATGCATAGGATTAAAATAACAAAAAAATGTGTGTTGATTGGGGATGGTGGAGTTGGTAAATCGTCTTTAGTTAGGCGCTTTGTCACAGGATACTTCAATCCAATCTATCAAGTAACACTAGGAACTACAATTATGAAAAAAGTAGTCCATCATTATGACAGCATAGTAACTCTTTCAATTTGGGATATAGGAGGGCAGACCGTTTTTAAGCAAGTAAGAAGTAAATATTACTTTGCTTCCGAAGGAGCTTTGGCTATATGTGATGTAACAAATAGAACAAGCTATGAGAATCTTTTTTCATGGATAGAATCATATAGAGAAGTGGTTGGAGATAAACCCCTCATAATTGTTGGTAATAAAATAGATCTTGATAAAAGAGTTATTTTCGATGAAGATATTGAAGCAATGCAAAAACAATTTTCTAATTCACGATTTATCTATACTTCAGCAAAAGAGGGAGAAAATGTTGAAGCAGCATTCAAGCTATTAGTTGAATTACAATTGAGAGAAGAAGAATTAGACATTTAGTTTTTTATTTTTTTCAAAGAGCAAAAAAGAAGAATTTATTGAAAGAAAGAAAATATCTCTAGTTCTTTAGAACTATTATGAAATCAAGTATTGATGTATGAGATTTTACTTAACAATATATACGAGCACATATTTTGCTTGTTATGGCCTTAAAGCGCAACATTTTTCCTAAAAAAACTATAGACATCCTTCACCAGCTTATTGCAGGAAATAAAAGATTTATCGAAGACGCTTGTATTGCGGATTTGAGTGCAGCTAGAAGAAAAGAATTACTAAAAGGTCAAAAACCTGTTGCAACAGTCTTAACATGTAGTGATTCTCGTGTTATGCCAGGGTACATTTTTGATCAAGGTTTAGGCAATTTATTTATCGTTCGAACTGCTGGGCAAATTTTAGATGACATCTGTTTAGCTAGTCTTGAATATGGTGTTTTATACCTAAAAACTCCACTTCTAATAGTGTTAGGACATACTTATTGTGGAGCAATAGACGCTAGTGTGTCAAAATTAAAAGTAGATGGTCATTTACCTATTTTAATAGAAAAGATAAATTCTATCGTATATACATTCAAAGAGGTCAGTTGTTCTAAAGATTTCTGTGATAAGATAAGTAAAGAAAATGTTCTCAAAATAGCTAAGACTCTTCCATCAATGTCTAAATCGATAGAAGAAAGTGTAAATGCAGAAACAACAACTATTCTTCCAGCCATGTATGATATGGAAACAGGAAAAGTTGATTTTCTTACAGATATTTCCTCCCTAAATAACTAAAAGCTCAATATTCTCCTTTGAAGTTGAAATTAGTATAATACATCTACATGACAATCAATAACACAATTATGTATACTACAATAATTTTTAAAAGCAAAAGAATTAAGAAAGAAGTGATTAAAAAAACTATATGGTTTGCCTCGATAGTTTAGTGGCTAGAATTGAGGATTGTGGAAGTTTGTGAAAAATTTGCACAATCTACAAAACTCCTTAGATGTAGGTTCGAATCCTGCTCGAGGCACCAGTTATTTTTATCTTTCACTATTAAGTTGTTTTTTCTCTTCTATTTCAACTTAGTTTTCATAATATTCTCAAATCTTGTTTTACTTATGGGGTGATAACTTATAATTTCTCCATTGTAAATTATACAAAATGTTCCAAATGGACAAGGCGACATTTGCACTTCTTCCTCATTACTCAAATCTACAAGATTGGTTGTAATTTTGTAGTTTTTCTCTGCAGATTCTATTATTGCTTTCACATTTTTTTCGGTGTAAGGACATTGTGGTGAACGAAGAATAGTTAAACCATCTTCATATCTACTTATGTCCAT
>CAZEQQ010000117.1:3947-4992 GCA_964514425.1 uncultured archaeon | reverse complement strand
TGGATCTGTTGTTTGTTTATTAAACTTCAGCACCATCAATTCAAAATCAGGTTTAGCTTTATCTATCACAATGAAATCTCTTTTAAGAAACAAATCTCTTTTTGCCATAAACGCCCCTTTCCTTGTAACTACAGCGACACCATCCATTTTTTCTTTTTTTGCTTCATCAATACAAGCATCTAATAACTTAAGTCCGTAACCTTTTCCTTTGAACTCTTTTTTCAACCCTAAAAAGATACAATGAATAAACATATAGCCATTAGCTTCTACGGGTCTATGTGCAAATTTACCAGGAATATACTCGATCATTCCTTGATATTGTTCGTCTTTGGATATTAATGCCTTAATTCTTAAACCTCTTGCAAAGAATGAATTAAACCATTCTATTTTTTTTCTTAATTCTACATGTTTTGTTATATCCTTATAACCACAGACGCCATATTTTTCAATATTATCAGGAGTAAGATCAATAATTTTAATTTCTGGAGAGCTATCAGTAAGTTCATTTCCATTCATTTAATCACCATTTATGCTTTATCTTATGTTAGTTTTTCATTACTTTTTAAGTATTTAAATTTGAGAATAAAAAATAGTTCTTTTTACAACTGAAAAGGAGAAATATTTTTTATGAAGTCTATTACTGTTTTTCTATGAAATCTTTACCAACTCCTAATTCTATAGTTGTAAAGCATAGAAAAGGAGAAAAACGAAGTAGATTTGTTATTAAAATGTTTAACAAATTATTAGTCTTTTTGTATAAAATTTACATTCTCCCTTTGTTTGGATTAGGTTCAAAGTTTGTAATTGTAGAAACTGTTGGGAGAAAAACAGGGAAAAAGAGACCTTTTCCCACTCTATTCAATAGCTATTATACCAGTATTCCCACTATTTATAGTGCTAAAGGAAAAAAAGCTGATTGGGTTAGAAACATTGTTCATAACAATAATCAAGCCTTTATCTATAAAGGATTCAAGAAAAAACAAATAACATTTACTTTTGTAGATGATCCACAAGAAAAATTTCTTCACTTGAAACATTTCTGTGA
>CAZEQQ010000117.1:0-3937 GCA_964514425.1 uncultured archaeon | reverse complement strand
ACAGCTCTGCTAAACAAATTTTTGGATACAACAAGAAAAAAGATCAAGAAATTCTTTCTACACCTGAATTTTATGATTTTGCACAAACTATTGAATTTCTTCAATTTGACTGGTGATAAATCAACACATTGATTGTTAGAAAAAAGAAAAAAGGAATTTTTTTCTTATTTTGTATTATATTTTTATCTGAGTTTATCTTTTCTCTTTCTAATTAAGAAAAGAGTAAACAAACTGAAAAACACGATATAGAATGATATTTCCACCATTTTTGCCTTCTCTATTATGAAACTATACACCTCGCTTGTAACAGAATTTCCATGTACATCCTCTGCAGTTATAGTAAATTCGATTGTTGAACCTTTAGAATATGGACCAAATGAATACCAGAATATTGTACCATTTGTACTCATGGCAAATTCTTGTTTTTCATCTTCATTCACAATAAATGATAATGTAACTTGTTTTACTGCTAAATTGTCTGTTACCTCTGCATAAATTTGTATCTCTGAAATTTCAATAGGAGTAGACGGTTTTATATGTATTTCGTGGATAATTGGTGCTTCATTATCTAAAAGGAGAGGATTGGACTTTAATGGTTTAGTATCTTGGTTGTTTGCGATGCCTGTAATGCCATAAGGTTGATCGATTATCCCATCATTATTATGATCAGCTTTTTGATGGTCAGACCAGAAGTTGTAAATAAATAGATTAGTACTTTCTAAGTCTTTTCCTGAATCAAATGCTTGAGAAGTCTTTCCCTTATTATTGTCAATAAAGCTATTGAGTGTGATGTTTATATTACAATTACTTTGTAATTCAATGCCATACAAATGATTATGGCTAATATTATTATAAGAAATCAAAGTATCGAATGAATTCCAAAAGGTAAGTCCATGTTCACATTCTGTGATTGTATTGTATTTAAAAGTAAAATTTGTTGAACTGTGCAAACTTATACCTGTTCCTTTGATAATAGTGTTGTTATAAACCATGCAGAAACTTGATAAACCAATTCCTACAGAATTATCATTATTTAAGACAAGATTATGACTTATTGAAGAATAGCTATTTAGAGTAACCGACATCCCATAATGATTATTGTTGATAATATTATATTCGATAAGAGCGTAACTCAAATTATAGAGTTCAATTCCATATCTACCATATTCAATTGTATTTAGAACTACCTTACTATTGCTAGCATCTCTTACGCATATATTTATGGTACTATTGTAAATGGTATTATTTTCTATTATACTATCATCACAGTACCAGGAATAGAAGCTAACAAAATAATTTGAGAGTATGTTATTTGTGATAGTTGAACCAATTACATCGTATATATCTATACCATGCAAAATATTATCAAACAAACTGTTTCTGTTTATTGCAAGTTCATTTGAAAAAGATATTCTCATGGCAAATAGATTACGTAAAAGAGTATTATTTTCTATAGTAATTGAAGAGCAATGATCTAGATGCATTCCCATATAGTTGTTATCTTCAATAGAATTGTTGCTTACTTCAATGTTTTTGCTCCAACGAATCATAAGACCAATATTAGCTTGGTTCAATTTCTGGTTCTCTATCATTGAGTTTGAACTATTTATTAGAAACAATTGTCCATAAATTGGTGTAGTGAGATCCAAACCATTTGTGTTTACATAAAAACCTAATTGTTTCGAGTTCACTGTGTTATTAGTTATATTATACTTACTGAAAGTTGAAATTTCTTTTTCATAAAAAAATATTCCATTATTTACCAAAATATTATTTCTCATAGTTGAATAACTTTTACTCGAAAAAACTATCCCACTATTCTTATTATCGTTAAATCTATTCTGTTCAATTAACACGAAAATAGATGCAATTGCAGCAATTCCATAGTCATTTTCATATATCTTATTATCACTGACAATTGTGAAGTTACTGTTATTTATTTCAATTCCGCAATTATTTTCACTTATTGTGTTGTTTAGTATTGTTGTAGCAGATGAACGAGATAATATAATTCCTCTTAAATTGTCGCTCAAAATATTATTCTTAATTGTAGCAGTTCCATTATCAACATTTTCTAATGATATTCCATACCATGCACCAAAGAGAGAACAATTTTGAATTACAAAATGCTTAGAGGTGTTTTTAATGTTTATTGCATATATTCCTGTAGAATTTATAATTAAATCCTTAATGATATATGGTGCATCCTTTGTCCCGTCTCCTGTAAAGTTATGTGTAATAAAGTCATCATCAGAATTTATCTGAAGGGGGGTATCAGAAGTTACTGTATTAAGTTGATTAGAGAATTGATCCGAAGAGTGTTTTTTGCTTAAATAACTAAAATCTCTGTATCCAAATCTATCAAAAAGCTTTTCTGGATTACGTAGCACATCATACTCAAATTGAGATCTACTAGAATATTCCCAACTTATATCATCCAAAAGTTGATTGTTAGTGTAATTTAATTGTTCTATATTCTCTAATTCAAGCATTGCACTATTGTTTACAAAATTGTCAGTATTTTTTCCATTTGCTTGTATTGACCCCATGTTTGCTAAAATCAGGAGAATTAATAGAGAAAACGTGAATTCTTTTCTATCCGTGAATGTCATTTGTGAACCTCATTAAGCATTGTATTCCAGTTTATATAAAGCTAACCTTATTAAAAATCTAAATGAAATGGATTTTAAGAGGAGAGGAAGTGTATTTTTTATTTAACAGAAAAATAGTGAAAAGGATAAAAAAAGAAACTAGTGTCTTCTTTTTATTCTCATTAGTGATGGAATTAGGATAATTGCACAAATACAGACCAAAAAGTCAGTAAACGAGAGATTATCTGCTTCTTTAATTGTAGCTACAATCATTGTATATGTTTCACTTGTTGCACTGTTTTGGTTAATATCTTCTGCATAGATGTAAAAGCTAATTTTTGTGTTAACTGCAAAAGGACCTATTAGTTCCGATATTTAGAAAAAATATTATCAGAATAAGTAAAAATTGAATGTTCTTTTTATACCCCAGATTCAATTGAATACCTCACACTTTATGCTATTTAATTCTATATAAAGCTAACCTTTTAAATTGAGGAAAATTATTCCAGTATTATATTAAAACAATTATCATTCTAAGAAAAAAGTAAGGAGGCTTATTTTCGCCTCTTCGTAATAATTTCTTTAACAAAAATAGCAATAACCGTTGAGGCAGGGATAATGAATAAAGACACTACAAAACCAAATTCTGATACAACAATATTTTTTATCTCAAAATTAATTACTGTAGTAGTTATCAATCCATTATTATCTGTAGCTTCAATTGTCATTTCATATTGACCGTCATCATATGCTGTAGAGTTTAGTGTGAATAATAGTTCATTAGTCGGTGAGACTACTGTCGTTTCAATGAATGTTAATGTTAGGTTCTTTATTCCACTATAATCTGTAGCTTGAGCAGTTATATTAACACTTCCAGCAACCTCTAACCCTTCAGAAATTCCTGTAATGGTTAAAATGGGTTTTCTATTATCAAAATTGACATCATAGATATTCAAACCTAATAATGAGCCAATATACATTTTTTCATTTGTGGGACAGTAACCCATCCTTGTCATAAAGAACGTTGAAGCTCCATCATCTTCACCTTCGCATTTCAACATTTCATTGGTTTGATTATAAACATAAAGCCCTCTATTTGTCGAAAAGAAGATTTCATTTCTTTCTTCAACCCAATAGATGTCATTAACTGTTGGCACCCATCCTGTTGAATGAGTGAAAGAACTAAATGTTTCTGTTATTGGATTATAGATTCTTACTAATGGTTGACTTTCCAACCCTATCCATACCTTTCCATCTATCCATGTAAGAGTTCTTACTTTTCCTTCTGTTTCGAAGTGTTTTTGTTCTACTTCCATAGATGTTAAATTAAATACCACTAGTCCTAA
>CAZEQQ010000116.1:0-7533 GCA_964514425.1 uncultured archaeon | reverse complement strand
TAATTTTAAACGATTAGCTTCTGAATTCTTCAAAGCTACTGAAAACTTAACAATTTATGTTCCCAGAGTATCTTTCTTAGAAGTATTATCATCTTTAAAAGTACATCTGTTCAAAACTGGTTGTTGCTCATCTAAAAGAAATTGCTATTGTTCTGTCTAATTTTTTATAGCGTTTACATTAAATCTTTCTCTTTCACTTTTTGCATTAGTACTTCTTGTAACTATTTCTTTCTGTATGTTCCAACTATTAGTAAGTTATACTAACTAAAAGTCATTGTCTTTTGCTTTTTACTACTTGCTATCTTTATTCTCTCTTCTTTCTTATGTCACTTTTTTTCTTTGTATGCTTTGTAGTTCTCTTTGGTTATTCTATTACAATAAAAACGAGTGATTGTAAAATGAACAAACTATATGACGCTGAAGGCGAAGATGAATGGTCAGTTTTTCTATGGTTCCCATAATTTGATCTTTCAATATATAGAAGTAATGCAATTTTATTTCAAGTAATGCATTCCTCTCCTCTTTTATTTTTTCAATTTTTAGGCTTCTACTTCTTTTCTTCCTTTCATTTTTTTTCCTCTTCTCTTTTTTTTTCCTCTTCTCTTACCTTTCTTTATCTTTCTTTTATTACCGAATAATATCCCTTATCTCATTTATTTTATTTTCGTTAATGCATTATTTTTAATTAGGCTTATATAGTTAGAAAAAAAAGTTGTTATTGATTCATATGGTTATGAAGAACAAAAAAATAGTATTTGCATTAATTGGACTCATATTCAGTTTATCGTTGCTTATGAGTTCTGCTACTTCTGCCATGAGTTTTCAAGACACTCGAATGGTAGATGCTGTTATTATTTTCAACCCAACTGTGAATGTTAATCTTCATGGTTTTGATGTTACTCGTGAATATCCTGCTATTAACGGTATTCAGGCTACTATTCCTCTGTCCTTCTTTTATCTCCTCCAACGTTCTTGGTTCGTTGATGCTATTGAAGAGAATCGCAATGTTTTCCTTCCCTTTAACACCTTAGATTGGGGTGTTGACGACATTGATGCTGAGATTGTTTGGGGCGGTTACGATGGTGCTACTACAACTGTTACTGGTGCTGTTGCTGGTCAAGGTATAAAGGTAGCTGTTATTGACACTGGTATTGATTATGATCATCCTGATCTTGCTGCCAATTACAAAGGTGGCTATAATTTTGTTGCTGGCACTAATGATCCTAAAGATGATAATGGTCATGGTACCCATTGTGCTGGTATTGTTGCTGCTGTTGATAATACTGTAGGTGTTATTGGTGTTGCTCCTAAAGCTGACCTTTACGCTGTCAAAGTTTTAGACGCTCAAGGTTCTGGTTCTTTAGCTGATGTTGTAGCTGGTATTGATTGGGCCGTTGCTAATGGTATGGATGTTATGTCTTTAAGCCTTGGTGCTTCTAGTGGTACTAGCTCTATGGAAGCAGCTATTAACAATGCTTATGCTGCTGGTGTAGTTGTTGTTGCTGCCTCTGGTAATGATGGTAAACGTGCTATCTCTTATCCTGCTAAATATACTGGCGCTATAGCTGTAGGTGCTACTGATCAAAATCGCAATTTGGCTTCCTTCAGTAATTATGGTCCTGAACAAGAAGTTGTTGCTCCTGGTGTAAACATTTACAGTACTATGCCTACTTATACAGTTACCCTTAACAGTTGGTGGTATGGTGGTTTAAGCAAGAACTATGCACAAATGAGTGGTACCTCTATGGCCTGTCCTATGGTCGCTGGTCTTGCTGCCCTTATCCTTTCTGCTGACCCTACTCTTACTGCTGCTGAAGTCCGAGATCTTATTCGAACTAACACTATTGATTTAGGTGCTACTGGCTGGGATGAAACTTTTGGTTATGGTTTAGTTAACGCTAAACTTGCTATTGATGCTATTGAAGGAACTATTCCTGACCCTGATCCCGACCCTGACCCTGACCCTGAAGCACCAGCAAAAGTTCAAGGCTTAACTGCTGATGTCTTATCTTCAAGCCAGATTAAACTCGATTGGACTGCTAACACTGAATCTGATCTTAGCCATTACAATATCTATCGCAATGATGTAAAAATTGCTGAAACTACAACTACTTCATATACTGATTCTAACCTTCAAGCAGGCACTACCTATACTTATAGAGTTTCTGCTGTTAGTACAGCTGATCTTGAAGGTGAAAAATCTGACGCTGTTTCAGCCACAACTTTAGAAGTTCTCCAAGATGAGATGTATGTTCAAGCTATTGATATGTGGTATCAAGCAGTCTATTGGTGGATATTCTTGCTAGGTTATGATGTCTATACAAAAGTTACAGTTTATGACAATTATAACAATCCTCTATCTGGTGCAACTGTTTATCTAGAAATTACTCTCCCCAATGGCAATAAAGCAACTGGAAACTCAAATACTGGCACTGATGGGTCCGTAACATTTAGATATCAGAGAGGTTCTGCAGGAACTTATGTTTCTACTGTTACTAATTTAGTTAAAACTGGATATATTTACAACTCTGCTCTTAATGTTGTAACTTCTGCTACTTTGACAATATAACCTCTCTCTTTTTTTCTTTTTACCTTTTTTCTTCAACTTTAAACTCATTTAAGTTCCCTTTTATTACTTCTCTTAATCGTCCAACATTCTTTTTTACTCTGAAACTCTCAATAATAGACAGATTAAATTTCATGTAGTAATAATAAGGTCTCTAGCTTTATATTCTTTAACCCACTTCTAAAGTTCAATGGGCATATGAAACTGAAGTACCCGGCTCCTCTAGCTTTAATCGAGACATTAGTAAATTAGATGTTTTTCATAGAGTGGAATTAGTTTTATATTAGTGTCCTTTTATGTGTTTATTATCCCTAGAAGTGGTTATAATGCCTAATGGTGGTTCTGATAATTGTGGTACGTGTGGTTTTAATAGTTTAAACAGTGGCCAATGGCAAAATAGTTTGAAGTGGAAAGGTGAACCCATTTGTTGTACAATTCGTAAAGTTACTATTTCCAACCCTTTTTACACCTATTGTGACAATTGGCATTCACGTAGTGCTGTTCCCAGTGGTCCCGTTTTTGTTTGTGGTCTTTATGAAGAGGGTAATCCTCGTATCCCTTGTATTGTTAATAACTTCCCTTTGATAGGTATCGAAGGTGTATGTGATATTTGTGGTAAAAGTTTTGAGAATGGGTATGGTATTACTATTGATGTAGATCATTACTTTTGTACTTATTCTCACTATATGGATTTCTACAACTCTAAACAAAATACTTAGTATCTCTGCATTAAAACACTTTTTTTTATTTTCGCTTTATAGTTCTATTAACATTTTTACATTAAGTTTATAACTTCTCACAGATTCGAAAATTTTAGAACTAAAATGAAACTTAGAATGTTAGGTAAAAGTGGTTTAAAAGTCTCTGAGATTAGTTTAGGCAGTTGGTTGTCTTTAGGAGGAAAACAAAACGAACATGTTCCTGGTTCTCCTGTTTTAGAGAATAAAGAAAAAGGTTTGGAAATTTTATCTGTTGCTATAGATTCTGGTGTAAACTTCTTTGACACTGCACCTGGCTATGGTTACGGTAATGCCGAAAAAATGATTGGAACGTTTCTGAAACAACATGATCGTGATAATTTTGTTCTAGCAACAAAAGTTTTTTTCCCCTTTATTCAGAATTATCAGCGTTTTGGCACCTCCAAGAAAAGCATTCATGTGAATTTGAAAGATTCATTGTCTCGCCTTAATACTGATTATATTGACCTTTATTATCGCCATCAATACGATTATTTCGGAAACATAGAAGAAACAATACGTGCCATGAATGATGCTATTGATCAAGGTAAAATTCTGTACTGGGGTGTATCCAATTGGACTGCAGCTGAAATTGAACGCGTTTATGGAATATGTAAAGCTCAAGGTTATCGTCCACCCATTGCTGATCAAGACAAATACAACCTAATTGATAGAAGATTAGAGCTAAGTCACAGTTCTACCTACGAATATACAGGTATTCAATTGACCTCTTATTCTCCTCTTGAAATGGGCATCCTTACTGGTAAATATAATCGTCAGATACCTGAAGATTCTAGACTAAAAAAAGCGGAAAGTTCAGCTTTTGGAAAAATGTTTGCTGAAGAATATAATGAAATCCTAACAGATGATTTACGCGCAAAACTAATCAAATTAGAAGAGATAGCTAAGGATCACGACTTATCTCTTAGTCAACTATCTTTAGCTTGGGCTCTTTCCAAAAATTTTGTTGGTTCCTTAATAGTCGGTGCAAGCTCTCCCCACCAAGTTAAGGAAAATGCTTTAGCTTCTGAGGTGAATTTGAATTCGGATGTAATAACTCAGATAGAATTGATAATGGACAATAAACCTATGCCTCATGGACCTCACAAAAATTGGAACTATCAAAAAGTGCATGAGATCCTTAAAACTAATAACTACAGAATTAAATCATTACAGCAACAAGAAGAAAAAAAGTAAAATTTGGCTTGATAAGAATTTCTTTTCATTTCACCTTATTTCTCTTCTTTGCTTTTTTCTTTTCCCAATTATTTATCTGGGAACAAGCATCATTTTTTTGATCTTCAGTGCTAAAACAACGTTCTTCTGGTGACTTAGAAAACTTTCTGCACCCCCAACACCACCAATAATTAGGCGACCACCATTTTCCTTTGTTATTTTCCCACACTTCATCACATAGATTCAACGTTTCTTCAATAGTTCGTGAAGTATTTTCCATAAGGTAAATATACAATTTCCCCTTTTAACATTATCTAACTCCAGTAACTTAGTTTACTTATCCCTTGGTGTTTGATATTAATGTCCTTTATAACGTATATTCAATTAGTGAATGTTTATATGTGTTATGTATTAGTTTAAATTATTCTTGACTTAACAGTATGTGTATAAAAAGAGGTGAAATCCATGTTAAATACAGAAAAATTACCTTTAGATGAAAAGATAAAAATATATCAAGAAGAAGAAGTTAGAATATTATATGTTTTCGTTTATTCTTTAACAGTACTTTTTGCTTTGTGGATGGTTCATGTAATTGTCGTTGGAAGTTTTTTTAGCCCTTTTAAACCTTCAAATTACTTGAATAGCCCATTGTTAACTGTAATTGCCTACAGTAGTGGTTTTTTAGTGCTATTAGCTGGGCTAATGTATCCGCTCCCTGTTTTAATAATTTCTTCTAAAACAAAGAGCTTAAAAGGAAAAAACTTACAAAGAAGAGAAAAATGGCAAATCATAATTGCAGAATTAATTCTTTTCTTTCTTCCTTTCGCTATGCTCGCTCCCTTAATTTTGCTTTGGTATAAGGTAAAATCAAATTACTTTATTGGTTTGATGCTTCTTGTTATTGGTATCATCTTAGTTGCTATTGTTGTAAAGATACTCAAGAGTAAAGTGAGATTCTTCAAAACACCAAAATTAGATAAATTGGCTCAATCTGAAGTAGAAAGAGTTGAGATACCTGAATTAGAAAGGGGCAGAATTAACTCTATAGCTGGAGCAATATTAGTCAATATTATCTCTATTGCAGCAATAGGTTTTGTAATTATCTTTTGGTATAAATCAAATTTACATACAATCGTTGCACTAACGTTTATCCTTTTTTGCGTGTATTTAATAAAATTTAACTTTAGCTCACTTAGAAGTAATCTGAAATTTTTTCAACACTTCGAAAGAACAATTATGGATAGATTACCAATAATGGATGATGGAATATATTTAAGAATTCAAAAGACAGGAAAGGAGAGATTCTATATCATCATAGCGATGATTCTGGGTGGATTCATTCTTTATCTATTGTATAGTCTACTTAAAATCTCACCAATTATTGACAATTACCTCCGTGACATAGATATTATGCCTTTTGTCAATATCTCTCTAATTTTCTTTTTCATTGTTGCGTTATTAGCTGCTATTGGAACTATAGTTTATTTTGTACGGTTAGTCTTGCTTATCGATTATAAGAACCTAACAAAAATTGTTTCAGAAGAAAACAAATTAGAAGTAGAGGAAAAAATAGCTTAACTTAACCTATTTTTTCACTTTTTTAGGCTTGTTATTAATAAACAGATATATGTTATTCTTCCATTTTTATTTGGACTTTTTCTTTTATTTTTTCTGGAGAACAAGGAATATTTTCTAATTTTATTTTACCTGTTTCAATCTTTAGGTGTAATAGTGATAATTCTTTATTATTAAGAAATTCTGTTAAGAACCTCTCTAAATATGTTTCTTTTGTTGTATCAATGGAATTCCTCTCTTTCACTCCTAAACTTTCGAAGAATGTTAGGTAATTGAGACAAAAAGATCCCGTTTTCTGTCCCCCTGTAGTTTCATAAGATTCATTATCTAACACTAATACTTTCATGTTTTTGGGTCTATACATTGTCAAAGTAACCATTGAACTTAAACCCATGAGAAAGTTCCCATCACCTGTAATCACTAAAACTTCTTTTTCAGGTTGAGCTAAAGCTAATCCTAGTCCTACTGCTATTGGTAATCCCATACTTCCTCGTAAATATAATTGTGGCCGAGGGAGAAGATGATAAACCTCTCTGCTGATGTTACCATTAGAGCTAACTACTATCGTATTTTCTGTTAGTAGTTCTTTTAACATTTTGATTATCTGATAACTTTTCATCTACTTAGAACCCCCTTTTTAATTAACAAACATACTGGCTCTTGCAATTCTTCTGCTTTTTTATCCGCTTCAACTAATTGCTTCTCCCAATTATTTTCTTCTAAAATAAAATAAGGGGCATTATAAGCCTTAATTACTGGCTCTGTAACATTACCCATTAGAGAATGTTCAGGAAAATTATTATCCGCTTCTAAGCCTCTATAACTAACAAAAATCAACATAGGTGTTTTATACAATTGAGCTAAAGACGTTAATGCATCCCCAATATTAGCAAAGCCAGAATTTTGCATAAATAAAACTACTTTCTTTTTTGCAATATTTACTCCAGTCGCTATGCCAACTGCTTCATCCTCTCTGGTAGCAATAATGTATTTGATCTCTTTCGATTCTTCTAACAAAACTAGTACATCTTTGAAATATGAACAAGGGACACCGATAGCGAATTCATAAGAGAGATGTAAAAGCTTATCTAAGAAGACTTTTGTCTCTATCATTTTCGTTCAAACTCTAAAATTACTACAGTAACATAAAGTTAACCTTAATCACCAAGTTGGTTAGAGAAATACTTTTGATGTTTGGCGACAAGTAGATAATAGAAAAGTTTAGATTAGAAATTATTAGTAAATAACAAATTGTACTGTGATTTTATGGACTATGAACTTAAATACCTCATTATCATTAAATCTAGTGGTTTACCCCTTTACTCTCAAAGCTTTAACTTTCAGTCTGATGGAACATGTAACTCTTTTGAAGGGAGGATTAATACAAAAGAAGGTAATGATATCCTTCTTGGAGGACTTTTTCAAGCAATGGTAGATTTTGCTTCTGAAACTATTTCTGACACACTAGAGCGATTAAAC
>CAZEQQ010000115.1:0-7562 GCA_964514425.1 uncultured archaeon | reverse complement strand
CCTAAAAAAGTTCTCACAAAAAAACAGTGAAAAGAGCCGTAAACCTTAAAATATTGACTTAAAAAAGAAAAGAAAAGAACAAGAAGAAAAATGTAATTAATCTTCAATTAATAAACGTAGATTAATTAGTTTTGAATCGATGTCATTACGTAATTTTTCTATCCTTGCAGAACGTTCTTGAGTAAGTTTAACATAAGATTCTTTTGTTAAAGTCTTCTTTGTTCTGTATTCATTACGTAATTGAACCAAATTCCTTTGTTCTTCATGTAACTTTCTTTCATTAATTTCTATCGATTGCACTAATTCTTTATATTTGAATGAAATAGCTGAAAGTTCCGCTTTAGCTACAGATAAGGTTTCTTCTACTTTTCTTAACCGATTTTCTAAAGTTTTAACAAGATCTTGACCTTCTTTTGCTCTGATCTTCTTTTGAGCCATTTTTTGTCTTGTTGATAATATACGTGTTTGTGTTGTAATCTTTTCTTCATATTGGGTAACAAAAGTTTTAATCTTTTCAACAGGTATGTCTTCTGTTTCAACAGTTCCTGTTACTTCTTTTGCTTTCATACTAACTTTTCTTATTGCAATATAAGCAAGAGAAAAAGTCCCAATTAGAAGCACATAAAATACGTAAGTTAAGACTAGATGGAAGTATGAATAGTTAAAGTTAATTGAAAAAGCAGAATTGTCACTTCCTGAGAAATCTGTTGCTTCAAATTTTACTATTCTATCCCAGCCAAATTTCCTTAGATTCCATTCGTGATAATAGTCCAAGATAAATTCTTGATAAGAATCTTCACTTGTGTAATTAGAATACTTAAATACTGAACCTTTAGGTAGAACAACTTCTAATGTGAGTTTGTTCATCGTCCAATTAAACCCAGAGAAAGGTGTAAGTTCTAATGTATGATTGTTGGTATTTTTTACTTTCTTTAACATATCTCCCAGAGGCACCTTGTATTTTATTTCAAATGTTAATTCCTCTCCATTATATAATTGGTATCTTGGATAGATTGCTAAAGCACTTTGTCCATCTACCGTTTCTCGGAGATTATAATTTCCTGGGTCGTAAATAGCATCTGAATCTAATTGATATCGTTGATTCATTTTTCCTACTTCATCCCTTAAGTCCAATACAGTTACATTTTGAGGTAAAATTATTGTAAAACCAACTAAAGAAAAGGCGTAAATTTTCGTTAAATCGCCGACTGCTGGTCTTTCTGGTCCGTTAAAGCGCATAGTCTGTCTTTCAGTGATTATAACATGACCATACATACTTACTTCAACTCTTCTATAAGCTTCAGTGGTCTCAAAAATCATTGTACTTGGCTTGAATTGTTCTCCTGCTTGCACACCGGTAGAAACTGAAGTTACATATGCATTGATGATTAAATCATCTTCGTAGTTTTGTGTATAGTTGAATGGTTCTCTGGTATAATTTTGCCATTCTAAATACCCTGCTGAAGCATTTACTGTAATATATTTCTTTGGTGTTACAGGGTAGTTTTGATTATCTACTAGTGTATCTCCTGCTGCAATCGTCTTAATGGTTGTTGTTCCATTAATGATCGGGATATTGTTAATTAAAGGATAAAGCATCTCTTTATAATGCAACAGTTGTTCGTTATTTACTATAGACGCAGTGTAAGGTGCAGTAAACTCTGCATATGCTCTAATGTATATTGTTTCATTGTCTTGAAGAGATGTATTATTCACGTTGAAAGGTACTCTAAATGTTGTGTAGTTGAGATTTTTACTAAAACGATATAGTACTGTAGTATTCGAGTAGTCTAATAATTTTGATTCATTTGCTACTCTAAACGTAAGGAACACAATATTTTTTGTATTAATGTTTGGTAAAGTATAATTAAGAACTGTCATCGTTTCGTTTCCAATGTTTCTTATTTCCAAAGTATCGTTTAATGATAGCACACCATATTGCTCAAATGTGATAACACGCTCTATTTTCGCTGAAGCGTTAAACCCGTAGGTATAGTTCGTTAATGTCTCAACTCTATATGAAGGATTTTCAGAGCGAGAGGTGTTTAAGCTATCGGGTGGTGCAAAATTGTTAAATGATTCATGTGCTGGATTTCCGACACTGTACAACGATGTAACAGTCAAAGATATGATTACAAAGATTGAGAAGGCAATAATCGCATTTTTTTGTGTTCGCATTAAGCTAACCTCTTCTATTCTTATTTGACCAAAAACCAGTATATACCTTTTTAAAGATTTTTGCTCCACCGACTTTTTACTATTTTAATGTTAATAACGCGTAAACTAAAACTGAGTCTATTTTTACTACTTTATCTCTCTTTCTTTAATCTCACATAATAAGTTGTTGTAGGAATATTTTTTTATTACTCATTCATATTTTCTTTGTGTATTCAAAAGTAACAGTAGAGCATTTGGCTTCAATAATAGATCATACAAATTTGAAACCATATGCTTCAAAAAATGAAATAAAAAAACTATGTGATGACGCAGTTGATTTCTCTTTTGGAGGTGTATGTGTTAGTGGTTCAAATGTTGTCTACTGTAAAGAATTACTTGTTAAATCTGATGTTAAAACCATTAGCGTAATAGCTTTTCCTTTAGGTTTTAGTACCACGGAATCTAAACTATTTGAAATTAAAGATGCAATCTCTAAAGGCACTGACGAAGTAGACATTGTAATGAACATTGCTTCCGTAAGAAATAACCATCTTAAAGAAATTGAAGATGAATTTTCAAAAATAGTAAAAGTTGCTGATGGCAAAATAGTGAAAATAATACTTGAAACTGGCTACTTAACCTTTGAACAGATTATTGATGTTTGTAAAATTGCTGAATCCGTAAGTGTTGATTTTGTCAAAACCTCCACTGGTTTTGGTCCTATGGGTGCTTTTTGTGATCATGTTTCCATAATACGTGAAACAGTAGGTTCAAATGTTGGTGTTAAAGCTGCAGGGGGGATAAAAGATGCTCGCACTGCAGTGAGATTAATTGATGCAGGAGCTAATAGACTTGGAGCTAGCGCAAGTTGTAGTATTATTGAATCGCTGGAACATATGAATGAAACAGGTTTATGGTTTTCAAAGAGTGATGATAAACCCGAAGAGATTTATTCTTGGGGGAAAATAGACAAACAAAAGTTACCTAGCGATGTTTATAATTACTATTTATCTTTAAAAAACGAATTCTATAATAAGAGTGTGTAACAAATGAAAAAGTTTGATGATCGATTAGAACACCCTAAACTTACTCCCATGCTTCAACAATGGAAGGATATTAAATCCCAATATCCTGACCATATTATCTTTTTTAGAGCTGGTGATTTTTACGAAACATTTAATGAAGACGCTCAAATCGCCTCTGAAACATTGAACATCACTTTAACTTCACGAAAAACAGGAGAGATAAATTGGCCTTTAGCGGGTGTACCTTTTCATGCTGTTGAAGGTTATATCTCTAAAATGGTCGAATCAGGTTACAAAGTTGCAATGGTTGAACAACTTGAAGATGCTAAGTTTACCAAAAAATTGGTAAAACGAGGTGTAACTCAAATTGTTACAAAAGGGACAATAATGTTACCTGAATCTTTGGGTAAACTCAATAACTATTTGACTGCTATAAACCGTGAAGAGAAAGGTCTAGGGTTATCCGCTTTAGATTTGTCAACAGGGGAGTTTTTTGTTATTGACTTTCAAGAAGATTCATTGGAAAAATTATCTGTTGAGCTTACTCGATTAAATCCTTCAGAATTACTAGTTGAAAAAAACTTGTTCAGTAAACTTGGACTAAACATAAATCAAAATAGAACTAGTATTACATATAGAAGTGATTACTATTTTGATATTGCACAAGGTAAAGATGATTTATGCAGACACTTCAAGATTGCCAGTTTAGATGGTTTTGGAATTGATGGAACTAAACCCTCTATTGGCTCTGCAGGTGCTCTTTTGCGTTATGTAAAAGAAACCCAAATGACCGAAAACCTTCCTAATATCACTAAAATTACCCCATTAATAGATTCAGAGTATTTAATCCTAGATTCTAGTACAATTAGAAGTTTAGAACTATTAGAAAACATTCAAGATCGAACTGAGTATGGGACTCTAAAACAGATCCTTGATAAAACGAAAACTGCACCCGGATCGCGCTTATTAACTTCTTGGCTACTTAGACCTAGTGCTAGGAGAGATATAATTAATGCAAGACTAGACGCTGTTGATGAACTATTTAAAGACATAATTGTTAGAGAGGATATACGTTTTAATCTATCACAAATGAATGATATAGAGCGAATAATTGGTCGTATATGTTTAGGAAAAAGCCGTCCTAGAGATTTAGTTGCCTTAAAAAATTCTTTGGAAATTATACCAAAAATTAAAGAATCGCTATCTAAATTGCAATCGTCTCTTCTTAAAAACATTTATACAAACTTAAATCCTGTACAAGATGTTGTTAATATTGTCTCTAAAGCAATTGAAGACGAAGTGCCACATTCAATAAAAGATGGAAATGTAATACGAAAGGGCTTCAATAAAGAACTAGATGAATTACGAGATATCAAATCAAGTGGTAAGTCTTTTTTGACCTCCCTCGAAGCTAGAGAAAAAGAAAAAACGAAAATTAAAAGTTTGAAAGTTCGTTTTAACAAAGTATTTGGATACTACATTGAAGTTCCTCGAGCTTCTGCAAATGATGTCCCTGAAACATATGAAAGGAAACAAACCTTAGTAAATGCAGAACGTTATATTACTCCTGAATTAAAGGAATATGAAGAGAAAATTTTGAATGCAGAAGAACGCATATTACTACTTGAAGAAGAAATTTTCTGTCAAATCAACTTAGATATAGCACAATTTGCTAGATTAGTTCAACAAAACGCTCATTACTGTGCTTTTCTTGATGTACTTACTACCCTAGCAACTAATGCAGTTAGTAATAATTATGTAAAACCGACATTAGTTGAAGAGTCTGTTATCGAAATAAAAGAAGGTCGTCATCCTGTTGTTGAACAACTTTTACCTAAAAACGCATTTATTGCCAATGATTGCATACTGAATGATGATGAGCGCTTATTAGTTATAACAGGTCCCAATATGGCTGGAAAAAGTACTCTACTTAGACAAGTAGCTTTGATTACACTCATGGCTCATATGGGAAGTTTCGTTCCTGCTAATTTAGCTAAAATAGGTTTAGTTGATAGAATATTCACTCGTATAGGTGCTCATGATGTACTTATTGAACAACGGTCGACCTTTATGGTAGAAATGCAAGAATGTGCAAATATCCTTAATAATGCCACTGATTCTAGTTTGGTTATTCTAGATGAAGTTGGGCGTGGTACAAGTACATTTGATGGTCTTTCAATAGCATGGGCTATTAGTGAATATCTCCATGATAGTGTAGGACGGAAAGGCCCGTTTACTCTCTTTGCGACACATTACCATGAACTCATTGAATTAGAAGAACTCCTCCCTCGTGTAAAAAATTATCATGTAGCTGTTAAAGACATTAATGGTGACATCCATTTTCTTTACAAAATTAAAAAGGGCGGAATAGATGAAAGCTACGGTGTTCATGTTGCTTCTTTGGCAGGTTTACCTAAAAAAGTAATCGAGCGTGCTAAAGATTTACTCTGTGTTTTTCACGGTAAAACTGCTGAGGAAGAATGTTTAGCAGAAGATGACAAAGCACCTCTTGCGAAAAGTAAAACCTCAAAACTCAAACAAATGACACTTGTTGGTGAAATCGCTCTACAAGCAGCTAGTATTTCTAAATCAACAAAAGAACCGCAGAGTAAAAAACCAATGCCTGAAGATCAAAAAGATTCCTTCATTTCTTCAGTAAGTTCAATCGATGTTAACCGCTTAACTCCTATTGAAGCTATTAATATTCTTGAACAACTTGTTAACAAAGGTAAAAAAATTGTAAAAAGAAAGTGATATTTATGAGTAAAATTGTGGAATTAGATACTCTTACCATAAATAAAATAGCTGCAGGTGAAGTAATTGAACGACCTGCATCTGTGGTGAAAGAGTTAGTGGAAAATTCTATTGATGCAAAATCATCAAAAATTCAAATCAATATTGAAGATGGAGGAAAAAAACTAATAGAGATTATTGATGATGGTATAGGGATGGAATACGCGGACGCATTACTTGCAATTAAACGGCACACAACTAGCAAAATACGTACTGCAGATGATTTATTTTCTATTCATTCTCTTGGATTTAGAGGAGAAGCACTTGCTAGCATTGTTTCTATCTCTCTGACTGAGTTAACAACTCGAACAAAAGATGATGAGTTAGCTACCCATTTGGTTGTAGATGGGGGCAAAGTTACTGTGGACGAGAAAACATCTTCACATATAGGAACAAAACTTTCTGTAAAAAATCTCTTTTATAATGTTCCTGTACGAAGAAACTTTCTAAAATCAAGTAGTACAGAAATTACTTATGTTACAGAAATTATTACAAAACTTGCTTTAGCAAATCCTCACATTTTTTTTGAGTTAAAACATAATGGAAAAACTCTTCTTTCTCCTCCGAAAGGTGAACTCCTTACAAATATTGCTTCTATTTTTGGAAATAATATCGCAAAAGCATGTTTACCTGTCAATATAAGTGATGAAGGTTATTTTTTATCGGGATTTATTACTAAACCAGAATTTTCAAGAAAAACTAGAGATTATCTTTATCTCTATGTCAATAACAGGTGTATTACTGACAAACTCCTTACTGATGCTATAATGAAAGGCTATGGCACTTCTATTCCTGATGGTAAATATCCCATTAGCTTTCTTTTTCTGTCCTTACCTGCTGATGAAGTTGACGTGAATGTTCATCCTACTAAAAAGGAAGTGAGATTTAGTAAAGAAAGTAAACTATTCACCTTATTCGAAACAGCTGTAAGTAGTGCTTTAGAAAATGCAGGAATTAAAGTATTTGAGCGTGTATCCCACCCCAAAGCTCCTTCTCTTTCTCTCCCTAACAACTATTCTCAAAAATCTAAGACTCTTCCTCAAACTACAGTCAAATCACCCTCTCCTTCTATCACACACAAATATCGCTATAAGTCTAGTTCTGTTTCTGATTTATCTTCTTATATTGAAAACTTTGAACCCTCTGTAAAAAAACCCGAATTGGAACTATCAAAAGAAGATGAAATCCATAATATTACTGTTTTAGGTGTGTTAGGTCTTACGTACATAGTAGCAAAAATTGACGAAACGCTCCTCATTTGTGATCAACATGCAGCACACGAAAAAATAAATTATATCGCTTTTAAAAAACAACTAGAGAAAAAAAGAATTACAACACAACAACTACTTGTACCCCTTTCTGTAAGTCTCAAACCTTCTGATATTGCTCAAATTGAAAGTATTAAAGATAAACTTCTAGAAATGGGGTTCGAAGTTGAACCTTTTGGTGGCAATGAAGTATTGTTACGTTGCATTCCTACAACTTTAGGAAAAGTTATATCTCCTAATTTTGCAAAAGATGTGATTGATTTATTATTGTCAAATGTGGAAGATATTCGCAATACAATAAAACTTGAAGATATGGGGT
>CAZEQQ010000114.1:0-7629 GCA_964514425.1 uncultured archaeon | reverse complement strand
ATCCTATTTCCGCACAATATAGAAGACGGATTATAAGTAGTCTTGTCTACTTTACCATATTAGGAATATTATTTAGCATAATATTAAGAGATTATTTTGGGAATTTTATAATCTATTATGCTATTGGTGTTTCAATATATTTGGCTTTAGTTTTACCTCGCTATTATAAAATGAAACAAGCTGAAGAAAGTGCAATGAAACTTGGAGATTCTAATGCTCCTATTATGAACCCTGCAGCAAATCAATATCCCAATATTCTTGGACAACCTGCTTTCTACCAACCTAGAAATCAAAATCTTTATGGTCATGGTATCTATAGAACAAAAGATGATATTGTTAATAATATGCCCCTTAGGGATAAATTAAAAGCAGTTTCACAAAAAGATTCAACAGACAAAACAGAAACAGAAACAATTATTTGTTTAAATTGTAATAACCATTGTACTCACGATTCTGTTTTTTGTGATAACTGTGGAATTAAATTAAAGTAGATAGTTGTAGAAACTTTCAAGTATAAGTTAAATTTACAAAAAGTAGTAAACCACTCTCTTTTTAAGATGTTATGATGAATAGTAGTCACAAAGGTGAAAATAGTGAATTCTTTGCCCCTTGACTTCTCAAATGAGAAATACAATTCGAAAAAACATGACCCCATATTATTTGAGATATGGGAAAAAGAACGTGTATATGCATTTAATAAAAATTCCAAAAACCCTATATTTACGATAGATACACCTCCTCCTTATGCGAATGCCTCATGGCATATGGGTGGAGCTATCCATTATAGCGGTATTGACATGATTGCTAGATATAAAAGAATGAGAGGACATGAAATCCTTTTTCCAATGTGTTTAGACAGAAATGGGTTACCTATAGAAGTTCAAGCAGAAAAAGAATTTAAGATAAGTATGCATAAAATTCCGCGTGAAGAATTTTTAGATAAATGTAAACAAATATTGGACCGTGTAGGTGCTGAAATCCTCACAATATGTAGAGAATTAGGTTTTAGTAATAATTCCTTAAACTGGGACGAGATTTATAAAACAGATTATCCTGAATATAGATCCTTGACACAAGATACTTTCATAGAGATGTTTAAACAAGGTTTGATATATGAGGATGATCGACCTAATAACTTCTGCCCAAGGTGCCAAACAACAATTGCAGATAATGAAATAGATTATGAAACTGGAACTCATCTATTATATGAAATAGAGTTTAAAATAAAAGAAACAAATGAACCTTTAATTATAGCAACCAGTCGTCCTGAACTAATTCCTGCTATTGGGGTTATTATCTTTAATCCAAATGATTCGAGATATAACCACTTAGAAGGGAAAACTGCAATAGCCCCATTATTTGACATCGAAATACCGATAAAAGCACATCATTATGCAAAAATGGAGTTTGGAACAGGAATATTGATGGTATGTGCATATGGTGATATAGGTGATGTGCAAATCTTCAGAGAATTAAATCTTATTCCTAACGTTGTAATTGACAAGGATGGAAGTATAAAAGATACAGTGCCTAACTACGCTGGAATGAAAATAAAACAAGCAAGAAAGAAAATAGCTGAAGATTTAGATGCTAAAGGACTAATCAAAAGTAAAAATGATGTCTCTCATAATTATCCCACTTGCTCAAGATGTAGCGAAAATATAGAATTTTTAGCTATGCCAGAATTTTATTTAAAACAAATGGATTATGTAGAAAAGTTAAAACAATATGCACAAGAATTAGAATTTCACCCACCATACATGAGAAATATTTGGTTAGATTGGTTAAATAATGTAAGTATTGATTGGCCCATAAGCAGACGAAGATATTATGGAACAGAAGTACCTTTATGGTATTGTAATAATTGTGGTGCACCAAATCTTCCTGAAAAAGGACAATACTATCAACCATGGAGAGATGAACCTCCCTTTAAAAAGTGTCAAGAATGTGCTGAAAGTAAAGGTTTCACGGGAGATAAAAGAACTTTCGATACTTGGATGGATAGTAGCATTTCCGCATACTATATTACATTGAACCCCCATAACAAAAAAGATGAAAAAATATTCAAAGATCTTTCTTCTAGACCCTATATTTGCGATTTACGCCCACAAGGAAAAGATATAGTGCGAACTTGGCTTCATTATTCAATGTTGAGAGCAGAACAATTATTCAACAAACCAATGTTTAAGCATGCCTGGATTAGTGGTCACGTTGTAGATTCAAAAGGAGAAAAAATGTCTAAATCTAGAGGAAACATCATTAAACCTGAAATTATGATTGAAAAATATGGCGGAGACGCTTTAAGATTATTTGGTGCTTTAGAAGCGAGCCATGGTAGCGATATACGTTTTAATGAACAAAGATTACAAGGTGTTTCAAAATTCATCAACAAATTTTATAATATTTCGCGATTTATATCAAATTTTCCTAAAGTTGAAGAAAAGAATTTTGATTTATCAGCAGCAGATGAATGGATACTTTCTGAATTAAGAACAGTTGTAGAAGAAGCACTAAAAGGATATGAAATATTTGATTTTAGCATCCCTGCTAAAGTCATGAAAAATTTCACTTGGGAAATATTTGCATCACATTATCTAGAACTTGTGAAAGGTCGTGCTTATAATAAAAATGGTCGATTTGAGGAAGCAGAACAAAAAGCTGCGTACTTTACTCTTCACAAAGTTCTTGATATAATAACGAAATATTTTGCTCCTCTAATCCCCTTCGTGAGTGATTACATTTATAGATCAAATTATGGAAAGACAGTACACATTCAACAATTACCTGAACCTCATGAGATATGTTCAGAAATAAAACATAAAGAAATCTCTTCCTTAATTGTAGAAATAAATTCTGAAATATGGAAATTAAAAAAAGAACTTAAATTAGCTCTAAATGCGCCGATAAAAATGGCTTATTTCCCTAATTTTGTTTCAGAATTCATAAAAGATTTATCTTCAATGCACTCAATAGAATCAGTGGTAGAGAGAGCTGATCAACTGAATAATGCTAAAAAAATAAAACTGAGTAATGATACAGAAGTACTTATCATAATTTAGTACCTTTCTTCCCCTCTTTTTTTCACTATATGTTTTCCTTTCTAACTGTACAAATCTTATTTGCACGTTTTCTAGTTTGAACGGAGATAATAAACCTTAAAAATCCTCCTTTTACCCGCTAATATAGTCAAGAGATAGTAAAAGTATAAAGGAGATTAATCTTGCCAAATTATAGTTATTCAATAGGAAAAAACCTTGATCCAGACAGAACTGCAAAAGCATCTGTTAGAAACATTAACGTTTCTCGCAAGGCTTTAAGAGAAGTTTGTCGTGCAATCAAAGGTATGAAAATAGATCAAGCTAAAGATTACTTAAAGGAAGTAATAGAGAAAAAAAGATCAGTGCCTTATAGACGCCATAAAACGGGTGTAGGTCATAAATCTGATTTACAAGGTTGGGCACAAGGTCGTTATCCTGTTAAAACTTGTAAAGAAATGCTAAAACTAGTAGATAACTTAGAAAACAATGCTGAAGCTAATCAACTTCAAGTAGATAAGTGTAAAATTATACATGCCGCAGCACTACAGGGGATGAAGATTAGAGGAATATTCCCTAGAGCACAAGGACGATCAACACCAAAAATAAAGCAACTGATGCATGCTGAGTTAGTCGCGGAGGTTATGGAATAATGTGTCCAGCTACAAGAGACCTACTACAGAAAAAGTGGCAAAGAAATGCTATTGATGAATATTTAGCAAAAGAATTAAAAAATGCAGAATATGGGGGATGTGAAATACGAAGAACACCTCTTGGTGATAGAGTAGTTTTAAGAGTAGGTCGTATTGGTCTAGCAATAGGAGGAAGAGGAAAAAACATACGTAAAATAACTGAAACACTAAGGGATCAATTCAATCTAGACAGTCCTCAAGTTGAAGTAACAGACGTAGAAATACCTGAAATTGATGCTCGTATAATGGCTTACCGTTTAGCTTCTTCTTTGGAAAGAGGAAGACATTTTAGACGTTCTGCCCATGGTATAATTAGAAGAATACTAGATTCTGGTGCAAAAGGTGTAGAAATAAAAATGAGCGGAAAAATAACTAGCCAAAGAGCTAGAATTGAGAATTTTAGAGCTGGTTTTGTAGCAAAAGCTGGTGATCCCGCAGTAAGATTCGTTGACAGAGGTCTTGCAACCGCACTGATTAGACGAGGGTTAATTGGTGTTCAAGTTCATATAATGCGCCCTGATGCAGAACTTCCCGATGATATCGAAATAATTGCCGAACCTACAGCTAGTTCCATGGTAGTAGCAAGAAGTCCGGATGTTGAAATTGAACACACATCAGAAGAGTTAATGGACGAAGAGTTAATGGATGACGAAAGTGATACTGACGTTGATGATTTAGCCGAATTAGAAGATGAGCCTGTATCCGAAGATGAGCCTGTAACCGAAGATGAGCCTGTAACCGAAGATGAAGATGGTGACATCGAAGAATTGGATGAGTAAATTGTGGTGAATAAAAATGGCAGTAATTAGGGTATCAGAAATTAGAAAAATGTCAACAGAACAAAGAATGAAGAAGTTAGACGATTTTAGAAAAAATCTACTAAACGTGAAAACAACGCTTGCTTCTGGTGGAAGTATAAAAAATCCAGGACAGATTCAAGAATACAAAAAAGGAATTAGTAGACTTTTAACAGTAATGACTGAACTTGGAGAGATATAATCTTCCAACCAGTTACTTTTTACTTATCTCTTTTAGGTATTAGAATGATGTTATCTAAACGAAAAACGCATCATGAGCAAATTTTTAATGAGTTGATATTTTTACTTATAGGGAAAAAGTTTAGAATTGTAAAAAGTAAAATTAAGTCATTAGAAGGACTAGACGGCGAAATAATACGAGAAACTAGTCATACCTTTATAGTGAAAACAAATCAGCGTCTAATTCGCGTAATAAAAAAGGATCAAATTTTTTTAATGCATTTAATGGATGGAACTAAAGTTATTGTTGATGGGAGTTTTTTGGAAGGAACGATGGAAAGTAGAAAAAAGAGAAAAGTGAGAAATTGGTAAAGTAAGTTGTGAATATCTCTTTTAGCATTTTAGTGGAAAATATTGTTCTGTGTTGTTAATTAGCCAAAAAAATCTGTGTTCTTTAGTGAAAAATCGTTTAGAAAAATCTGTTCTTAATAACAAACGTTAAAAAAGCTATCATTGGGATAAGGTTGTCAAACAATAGATATTGATATAAATAGCAGGTATTTGACGTCAAACCTCGAGAGAGGTCCAAAATTGAGTATTATGGTTTTCTCATAGTTCTCATGGGTCAAAAGACGCTGATACCGGAGTGATAAAAATGTCAGAAACACAAGTTAAGACTGTTAGAAATGTAGGTATACCTGGAGTTGAACCTCCAGCTACTAGTTGTGAAGATCCTAGATGCCCCTTTCATGGAACTTTATTCGTCCGCGGAAGGGTATTTGTAGGTCGAGTTGTATCAGATAAAATGCGTAGAACAGTTGTAGTACGCCGAGATTTCCTTCGTTACATAAAGAAATATAAGCGTTATGAGCGACAAAATGGTAAAATTAGTGCACATAATCCTCCTTGCCTAAATGTGAAAGTAGGTGATCTTGTTCGATGTGCTGAAACTAGACCCTTAAGCAAAACAGTAAGTTTTGTAGTTTTAGAAAAAATAGCGTAGAGGTGTAATCAATGGCAAAGAGAAAAACAGTAGGTAGGACGCAAATCCATCGTACAGCAGGATTAATAGTAGGCAGTAAAATTAGATGTGCTGATAATTCTGGTGCTAGAATAGTACAAATAATAGCTGTGAAAGGTTATAGAGGCAGATTAAATAGAGTGCCTAAAGCTGCTGTCGGTGATATGGTTATGGTCTCTGTAAAAGAAGGTACTCCTCAAAGGAGAAAAACAATACACCCTGCAATCGTTGTAAGACAAAGGGCTCCTTATAGAAGAGCAGATGGTACTTGGATTCAGTTTGAAGAAAATGCTGTAGTACTGGTAAATCCTGTAGGAGATACACTTGGATCAGAAATTCGAGGACCTGTTTCAAAGGAAGCAGGAGAAAAATGGCCTAGAGTTGCACATAGAGCCAGTATCATAGTATAAGGTGAAAATAATGACACAAATGAAGACAACAAAACCAAGTAAACAACGTAAAAGATATTTTGCTGCACCATACCATCAAAGAAATAGAAGGATGACTGCTCTATTAACTGATGACCTAAGAGAGAAATATGGGATAAAACATATTCCTATTAGAAAAGGTGATAAAATTAGAGTATTTAGAGCAAAAGGTTCTGATCAAGATATTAAAGGAAAAGTAATACGTGTTCTTCCACAGAAGTATTGTATTCATGTAGAAGGTTTCAGCAGAGAAAAGGCTGATGGTAAAATTGTAATGCATCCCGTTCATCCCTCAAATGTTGTTGTTACAAGTTTAAACTTGAAAGACAAAAAAAGACGAGAAATAATTAAACGCAAATCAAAGAAGAAATTAACTGATGAAATTCTTGAAGCTGATATATTCGATGAAGATGAAGAAATAAGAGACGAAACTGAAGAAATGGATGAAGAATTTGACGACTTCGAAGAAGATTTCGAAAGCGATTTAGAAGAGGAGAAAGATTAAAATGACTAAATCAGGTGGCGGTAATCACTTAAAAAGGCTTGTTGCTCCAAAACACAGTCCTATACAAAGAAAGGAAAATAAGTTTACTGTTAAACCATCTCCTGGACCACATCCTTCAAAAGAATGTATTCCTCTAACTATTGTGGTCAGAGACATATTAAATTATGCAAAGAACACAAAAGAAGTAAAGAAAATAATACAAGAGAAGAGTGTTTTAGTTGATGGTCGAGCAAGAAATAATAAAAAGCATCCTGTAGGATTTATGGATAGCTTAAGTTTTCCAAAAATTGACAAATACTATCGTATGGTTTATCAAAATAAAGGACTAAGAACTGTTTCTATATCAAAAGAAGAAGCCCAATATAAACTATGTCAAATTAAAAACAAAACTACTTTAAAGAAAGGATTGACACAAATTAATTTGCATGACGGAAGAAATATAATTGTTTCAGAAAATGGGAAAGAGCAATCCCAATACAAAACTTATGATACAGTTAAAATATCACTTCCTAATCAAGAAATATTAGAGCAATTTGAATCAAAAATAGGAAATTATGCTCTAATTACCTCTGGACGTTGGATGGGTACTCACGGATTAATAGAAGACATAAGCGATCATGGGACACTAAAAACAAAAACAGTGACATTAAGAACACCAAATAATGATGTAATTGAGACTCTTTTCAAGTATATCTTCATAATTGGTAAAGATTCTCCCGATGTGTCACTAACAACAGAAGAGAGTGATTAACAATGATGGAAGAAGTAATCAAAGAAGTAGAAATTCCAATAGAAAAATATGAAGAAGAATGGAATAATGATCCAATGAGAAAACCATTCCTAAGGGCAGTAATTATTAACTGTTGTATTGGAGAATCTGGCTCTAGATTCGAAAAAGCCAAAATTATCATAAAACAGCTTACAAATAAAGAACCAGTAGAGAAAAATGCTAAGGATTCGCAAAGAGGGTT
>CAZEQQ010000113.1:0-7660 GCA_964514425.1 uncultured archaeon | reverse complement strand
GAAGTATATTTGGCGTAAAAGGAAAAAGAGAAAAAAAATAACCATCACATATCGAAATCATGTGAAAGCATTAGGTATCACAAATTCCTTTATCCAAATTTGGTTCATCATCTTTTTCGTCTAGGAGAGGTACACCTTTTATATAACGATCTATGCTTCTAGCGGCAATTTTACCTGCCCCCATTGCAGCAATTACTGTAGCAGCTCCTGTAGATATATCTCCACCAGCAAACACACCTTTTTTACTCGTTTCGCCTGTATACTTATTTGTCTCTATTGTTCCCCATTTTGTTACTTCTAGCCCAGGAGTTGTTTGTGGTATTATCGGATTAGGGTCATTTCCTATTGCAATTACTACAAGATCACACGGAATAATATGTTCTGAACCAGGAATAGGGATGGGTTGAGCACGTCCTGAAGCATCTGGTTCACCCAACATATACTTAAGACACTCTACTGCTTTCACTTTACCTTCTTCATCACCTATAATTCTTAGAGGATTTGTAAGAAATCTAAAATCTATTCCTTCTTCTTCAGCGTGATGTACTTCTTCTACACGAGCAGGACATTCGTTTCTGCTTCGCCTATAAACTATAATAGAATTTGTTGCACCTAATCGTTTAGCTGTTCTAGAAGAATCCATTGCCACATTCCCTGCTCCGATTGTAATTACGGTTTTACTTCTCTTAATGGGTGTTTTATATTCTGGAAACTTATATGCTTTGAGTAAATTTGTTCGGGTTAAGTACTCATTAGCTGAATATACATTTACGAGATTTATACCGGGTATATTTAAGAAACGTGGAGCTCCAGCTCCTGAACCGATAAACACAGCATCATATTCTTCAAGTAATTCATCGATTGTTTTGTTTTTTCCAACGATGTAATTATTTTTTATTGTTACGCCTATTTTTTCTAAGTATTCTATTTCATATTTCACAATTTTCTTGGGCAATCTAAACTCAGGAATTCCATAGATTAGTACTCCGCCTGGAGCATGTAATGCCTCAAAAACAGTGACTTGATAACCTAATAAAGCCAAATCTCCAGCACAAGTTAATCCTGCTGGACCCGCGCCAACTACTGCAACTTTTTTTACATTAGTAGGAGGAAGTTCAGGGATTGTCTCTCCTCTTGTACGTGCATAATCGGCCACAAATCGTTCTAGATGCCCAATCCCGACAGGTTCATGTCTTTTTCCCATGACACATAATTCTTCGCATTGTGTTTCTTGGGGACAGACACGCCCAGTTATTGCAGGGAGTGAATTTTTAGTTTTTATTATGGCTGCAGCTTCCATAAATTTTTCTTCCTTTACTAGAGCTATGAACTCTCTTATAGGTACTTCAACAGGACAACCACTTACACAAGGTTGATTTTTACATTGTAAACATCGTTGTGCTTCCAATAGCGCTTGAGATTCGTTGTAACCATATGGCACTTCATCAAAATTATGAACTCTAACCTCTGGAGGTTGATTTTGCATAGGGGTCTTTAAGCGAATTAAACTCTTTCTTTTTGGTGTAGACATAGTTTATTGCTCCGTTAGTTATTTTTTTCTGATAATCCTTTTGAGGCATGATATCGCTCTAGGGCTTCTTTTTCTTCGTCCTTATAAGCATTTAATCTCGAAATCATTTCATCCCAATCTACTTCAAAACCATCAAAATCTGGACCATCGACACAAGTGAATTTTGTTTTACCTGCTATCGTTACTCTACAAGCGCCACACATTCCTGTACCATCTAACATAATTGTGTTGAGACTTACTATTGTTTTTAACCCAAATTCTTTTGTAAGTTTACATACAAATTTCATCATTATTGGAGGACCTACGACAAAACAAGTGTCATATTTTTTTCCGTTTTCTATTAATTCTTTTAATTGATCAGTTACAAAACCTTTTTTCCCTTTAGAGCCGTCATCTGTACAGATGTATAAATTGTTTGCAAAAGAACTAATTTCATCTTCTAAGAAAAGTAAATCTTCTCTTCTTGCACCAATTATCACATCAACATCATTTCCAGCATCTTTAAACCCTTTAGCAACAGGTGTTGCAATTGCAATTCCTAATCCTCCACCGATTACAACGGTGTATCCGGCGTTTTCTGTGTGTGTTGGAATCCCTAAAGGTCCAGCAACGCTAAACAATTCATCATTTTGCTGAAATTCAGCTAATTCAAATGTACTAGCTCCAACTTTTTGAAAAACAACAGTTATCCATCCCTCATTTTTGTTCCAAGAGCATATAGTCAATGGAATTCTTTCACTCGTTTCTCTACCTAAAATTATTACAAACTGTCCAGCTTTGCATACATTTGCTATATCAGGAGCGTCTATTTTAAATTGTACGCTCTCTGTTGTTACATCTTCACGAGATAATATTTTAAACATATTTAACTTATGTCGTAACTTTTCCTATTTAAGTTTTTATCATACACAAATTAAAGTTATTTTCAGTTATTGTAACATATTTCTCAAAGTAATACATCTTTAAATTATGCTGAATCATTCGATTTAGATAGAAGAAATTTTCTGATAGCATATATTTGGTATTTGAAAAAAAGAAGGAAAAAGAAGGGAGAGATTAGTTATACTTTTACAAATTCTACTCTCTTTGTTCTTGGATAGGGGAATGTCCAGATTTTTTTACATTCAGGGCATGTTAATCTTAGGTCTGTCTTCTTTGAAGCTTTTGAAGCCATTTTTGTTTGGGTAACGGGCTTCTTGCTGTATTTACCTAGATTCCCATATCCTCTTCGCCTTATTTTTTCTTTCCTTGCTGTTGCACTTAATCCTCCTTTACGTCGGGAAGATTTAACTTGTTTAACCTTCATGGTAGAGTGAGTTTTACACTTTGCACAATATTTAAACATTTTTTCGGGAATCTTTGCCATTTTAATACACTTAACATAGAAATAAAAGGTTGATTTTTATTTCTTTCCTTTAATGAAACTTTTTTACCATAATGTATGCTTACTCTGTTCTTTCTAAGTAAGATAGAACAAAAAATCATATGATTCTAGAAAGAATAATCAAGCGAAACGCTTCCTTTACCTACAAAAGGAAGAATTAGGTCAAAATTTGCGTTAATGTTAAATTTCTCTTAAAGCTTGAATATCTTTTAATTTTTGGAGGGCTATCATTTGATAAGTTTTATCGGGTAAAGATCTCCTTATGCTTACAGGCAGTACCTTTCCTTGTAACTCAATTTCAGCTATAACAAGTGGCGATTTATTTTCAACGTTCTCGATTTCGACAAGGATTGGTGCCCCCATACTTAGTTGCAGTGCACGAGCACCTATAATTCGTGCTCTTTCAAAACGAGTCAATCTGTCAAAACCAATTTTTATATCAGAAGAGATAAGTTCTAGATTCGATTCATTATCATTGTTTAAAGACATATGTTAAATCACCAGAAGAGAGATAGTAACTAAAAGAAAAATTAATTATGTCTTAAAAATTTTTAGTTAATAGGTAGTTAGTAAAAAAGGTTTTTACCTTTGATGTGACTCTAACTCATTAATTAGCCAAGTAAAAGCTTCTTTTACACCCTTTCCATGTAGTATTGAGCAATCAAAAACTGCAAAAGTTGTGTTTTTCAAGTCTAAGTGTAAACCTAACATTTGGATCAATAAAGGTGCTTCTACTGCTCCAGGCAAATCTTGTTTATTTGCAAGTATTAGTAATGGTGCATTCTCAAGATAAGGATTATTGAACACATGTGTTCTCATTACATCTCTAGATTCGGGTAATCTTTCTATATCTGCAGCATCAATTACAAATATAACAGCTTCAGTTCCAGGATAATGTGCTTCCCACAAAAATCTAAAATGAGCTTGTCCTGCAACGTCAATAGCAGTAATCGTCCATCCTTCAAACTCGAAACTTTCAATGTTTTGTCCTATGGTAGGTGTTAAGTCTCCTTGATAGTTCCCAAATCTCATGTAGCGTGTAAGTGTTGTTTTTCCTGCGCTATCTAGACCCAAAATAAGTATCTTAGCCTTATGATCTTTCTTAAGCCTTGACCGCAACCAAACTGAGAAGGTACCAAAGACACTCATTATATACTCAATCCATTTATTATTGTTTCTTATTCACGTCCTTTTTTAAGCATTTTTATTGTTTGTTATTCTATGCTTTAAAGTACTTTTTTTTAATTAGGAGTAGACTATATTAAACCTTTTGGGAAAGTTTTCTCCGTTAAAAAAATTGTTTTATTTACTTTTATAGTTTTCTTTGGTACCATATCGGAACTTTTCTTTTCTTTTTTTCACGACTCATAGATAATGTTAAAATTATTCTCGAAAAAGGAGAAATAATGATAGATTATGAGGAATTGCCGCAAGAACTACGAGAGATAACCCGCAAATTTCAGTGGGAAGAGATTACGATTGGTGTTTCTACGGCACGAACATTTAAATTATCCCATGATTCTTTATTATATTATTTAAAAATAGGGTTTCCTTCTGAGTTACACTCGTTAGATAAAGAAAAGAGAATACTAAATTGGATCAAACATAGACTTCCTGTTCCTGATATCATCTATTTTTCTTCATTAAATGATAAGGAATATCTTCTTATGACTGAAATTTTAGGTGATGTTTCTTTTTCTGATACTTTTGGTGTTGATAAAAAGGAAGTATTAAGTATTGTTGCACAAGGTCTTCGAACTATTCACGAACTTGACATCACAAATTGCCCAATTGAGTATTCTTCTGATTTTTTACTTTCTCTCGCAAAGCGAAAAATACAACAAGGGTGTATATCAACATCCAATTTTGACACACATTGGAGAAATTTTACCCCTCATAGACTATTTCAGGAGTTAGTGGCAAATAAACCGACAAAAGATTTTCTTTCTTTTACTCATGGTGACTTTTGTTTACCAAATATTTTAATACATAACAATTCTCTTTCAGGGTTTATTGATTGGGGTTATGCGGGAGTGGGTGACTATTATTCTGACTTAACGTCAGTTTTGTGGAGTATACAATATAATTTTGGCTCGAAGTGGTGGCCATTTTTTCTTTCAGAATATGGAATAGAAGACGTTGATTGGAAAAGGATTCTCTTTTATCGCCAACTCAATGAGTTTTTTTGAGAATGTAGTGAAAATTTAATGAGTAAATAAAGTGAAGAAAGAAGTTTTAAGCTTCATCAATGATTTGTTGTATAATAGCTACTGCTTTTTTTATTATTTCTGTACAATATTCTTTTCTTCCTGGAGCTTCTAAAGGCAGTTTTCCATTTTCTGTAGCAAATGGTTTCAATAACTCGTTACATTCTAGGTAAGTTTCTGTTTCAGTAAATTTTCGTTTAAAATCATTACAATGAGTTAACACTACTTTAGGTTCTAACCCTTTTTTTCTTAGCACTAAACTTATTGAGGCAAGACCACCTAAAACAACACCACATACATAACCCTCACCTATTCCACCTCCGAAGGGAATAAAAGCATCAGAAAGGGGATCCATATATTCTTCACATCCATAATATTTCAAAACTGCACTACAAGTTGTACGCGCACAGTTCAATTTTTGATTAGTCCAATAATCCATTGCCATTTCTATTATTGTTGTTGTCATATAACATCACTAAACGAGGAATAGGAGTATAGTTATTAAATATTTTTGGGGAGATCCTTTATTTGATTTTGTTTAGTCCTTTTGTAATCTGCTGTTTCTATCAAAGATGGCAAAGAGTTTTAATTTAGTTTTTCAAGGTTGTTAATAAACAGCATTTAATACATTTTTGGACTTAAGGAGCTAATACATTGAGAAAAAAAAGGTATGGTAAAACCGTTATTCCTTTCAATAGGTGGGTTCTAATTACAGGGTGTGACTCAGGATTTGGTTATTCTACTGCACAACAACTTACGGATTTAGGATTTAAAGTAATTGCTATTTGTTTGACTGAAGAGGGTTGTCAAAAACTACAATCAGTAATCAAGGACGATTCACGTTTATTAACTATTCAATGTAATATTACCAAAGAAGAAGACATTGAACGTTTAAAGGTAAGGTTGCGTGATATCTCTAATGGTAAACTGTGGGCAATCGTAAATAATGCGGGTATAGCAATTCCAGGTTATTTTGATTTTTTGGAAAAAGAAGATTTTTCTAAAGTTATGGACGTTAACTTTTTTGGAGCAACTCATATTATTCAGCTTTGTCTTCCTTTGTTAAAAGAGTCCAGAGGAAGGATTGTCAACATTAGTTCCACTTGTGGTCTTATCGCTCTTCCTGGAAATACGCCCTACAATTCATCTAAATTTGCTTTACGTGCCCTTAATGATACATTAAGACAAGAGTTGAGGGAATGGGATGTTAAAGTTTCGCTCATAATTCCGGGTGTTATGCGAACGCCCATTAACGATAAATATTTGAATATTATGGAAGAAAAATTTAGAAATGCGCCTATAGAGACGAAAGAATCATACGGTGAAGAATATCTAAAAGCTATTCAATTAAATATAGCAAAGAATATGAAACGAATGGCACAAGATCCACAAAGAACTGTGAATGCTATCATTCATGCAGTCATTTCTAAAAAACCTAAAACACAATATTTGATAGGTTTGGATGCTAAATTGTTTCAGAAATTAAGCACACGTTCTGTGTGGTATAGAGACCGCATTTTTAGATTAGCTGGAGGTCGTAAACCTGTAGCAATGGTTTCTAAAGGAACGAAGGTGGTAGAGTTTTTTCAACTTTGTAACACTAATAACTTTGATGTTTGGGAAAAATTTATTTCTATTATTTGGAAACAAGGTGCAGGTTTTAGACCTAAATTAATTCTTGAACAAGAAGGAGATGAAACAGGTAATGGTTGCACCAGATGGATCCCTCTATTTGGCAAATTTGGCATACGAGAGAGAATTATTTCAACTGATTTTCCTCATCGCATAGACTACCAAGTAAAAAATCCTTCTTGGACTTCTTTTCCAGTTAATGTCCATCGGGGATACATCGAATTCATTCCTCTAACTCCCACAGCAACTCAAGTAGTATGGACAATTGAAGTAACGCCTAAACCTTTCATGAAAGGAATTGTTTTAGGAATGATTCATTTTATTATCCCTAAGTACTTGAAAGTTTTAGCAGAATTGTGCTGTCAAAAAGATAAGAAGACTTGAAGTCACTATGCATAAACTATAATTTTTTGTTGTTTTTGTAAATTTCTTTGCAATTTCACTGTTTAGTTTTTTTCAACACTTAACCATTCACGATAAAGGTTTATTTTTTTTGATGTGCTTTTTATCAATTTTTTTTTATCAACACTATAGGTAGGATGAAATTGTGTTTAAGCCGAATGTTTTTTTAATGGATTTAAATATCTTTATCTTAGAGACCTTATGATAAGAAAATTGCTTTATAACTCAATTTATATTTAAGTTGAAGCAACACTTATTTGGTTTCTGTTTATACTTTCAAAAAAGAGAAAGGTTGAAAGATGAATGAGGTACGTTAAGCTCAAAAAGGAAAATGTCCAAGCATTCTTGGAATATTTAAAGCAAGAATTTGGTACAGTATATGCACCTGTTAAAACATCTGAACAATTTTACGATTTCAAAAATGTTGATAATGTATCAGAAGTTGTGTTCGACTATAATCGTACTCTTCTCCCTCCTAGGAGATATTTCTTCCCTCCAGAAGAG
>CAZEQQ010000112.1:479-7661 GCA_964514425.1 uncultured archaeon | reverse complement strand
TATGGTAGGCTATATCTATTGAAGCAAGACCTGAAAAGATATCAGAGATATTAGGAGGGAAATCCGCACTATCGATAATTTCTTTTCCTATTTTAAAAAGAGTTGCAGTGCCTATTTTCTCTTTTATGAGTTTAAATGCATCTAAAAAACTTTGGGCAGGATACCAGTGGTTAGGTTGAGGATCTAAAATACTATTGTCAGCTAATATTCTGTTACCTAAAGTTCGAGCAACACCTAAACCATTTAAAATGGATAAAATAGTTTGACCATTAACTTCTGTATTATCATTCATAACTTTGAATTCCATAAAAACACCAAACGAATAAATAAATAATAACGACTAACTTTTAACAAACTTAAATTACTGCTTTATATTTGTAACTATACTGCAATTAACAAAAAAATCAAACAGTTAATGAAAGAATAAATAAATAGAGAGAGAGTGAGAGTTTTATTCTCCATTGAAATATTTATTCAATTCTTCAGATAATTTAGAACTCTTTGGATCTCGATAACGAGGATATTTTTCTAAAATATTCTCTAATTCTCTATCTAGTTTTTGTAAATCTACTTCCATACGTTTTACAAGACCATCCAATTCTTTAACGACTAGTTCATGTTTCATACTGAAAAAATGATAGTATGAGTAAATAATTCAAGGAATATCCCAATAATATTGGTGTATTACAATTAAATAGAAAAACGAGAAAAAGAAAAAACCATCATGTTCCACTTATTGTTGTTTTGAGATCACTCGATTCACAGTTTGGACATACAACAACTAAACTAAAAATTCCATTCACTTGCTCTTTCTTAGTCTTTTTATCTTCATCATTAAATCTTAAGCCACATTTATTACATAGATATGCATCTGGTCTATTGATTGACAAAACATCACCAATATTAAAATATCATCTAACTATTTTAACTTTAACGCTTATCTTTGTATGTTAAGTCAACAGCAATTTATCAAGATTAATCTTTTAGAGGAGGGGGTTCTTATCTTCTTCGTCTATACGTTCTAAAATACTCGTTCCTTCTCGTAAATAATCTCTTTTCTTCATGAGTTTTTCAGTAAAGGATGGCATAAAATAATAGAGACTACCACCTTTCCAGGTTGCCAAATGTCTATAGTCTGTAGCAATGATACCAATGTTTTTACTATTTGTTAATTGTACTAATTCTTGTTTAAGACGCTCAGGAAAACCATTGAAGGTAGTAGACGCCCCACTGAGGACTATGTTAGAAAGTAATTCTTTTCTTATTGAAATATCACAATTTTTTACTACTTGTAAAATGTTTTCTGCTAAGGGTTCAATAGGTATATGTGCTTTTTCTGGGTAAAACAACAATTCTGGTGCTTCAAATAACTCTTCATCGACTCTCATAAATTGTCCATCAGGTAAAATCTTCTTAATTTTGATTGTTTCTAGAAAAGAACGATCTTTGTTTGTACTGTTTAACTTTGTATCCACAAAACAGTGATATTCTTTAATTTCCTTTAAAATGCTTAGCTCTTTTTTACTTGTTAAGTTGTATCCATTCTGTTTTAACAATAAGTGAAGATATTTAGTTACATGATTTCCCCCAAATTCTAAGACACGAGTTAAAGGGGTTAACATAAAACCTTCATAAAAAGGGGTGAGGGTAGTTATTTCTTCTCCTATATCTATTACTATACCAGTTATATTACCAACAGAATAAAGAGCTAGCAAAGACTGAGAAACCAAACTCAAGCTAGGAACCCAAAAGATATCAAAAAACGATTCAAGAATGAGTTCACGATCTTTTTCATTAGTGATTAAAGGCTCAGCATAAATTACAGAAATTTCATTTGGATTAATTTGTAATTTTTGAAAAAACATGTAATACCACACCCTTTGCATAGAATCCAAACTGATAATCCTCTTTTTTTGCATAGGGTAGGAATAATTTTTAATGCTTGGTCGTTCTAAAGCATCATCACCGACATAGTATTCTATGTTTGTGTCTTCTAAATCAGCAAAAGCATTGACTTTTGTTGGATAACCTATAATATTAGAAAAAATAGTTTGTGGTTCCATCCTCCCTGTTATTCCAGCTTTAATTAGTGCACTACCTGTATCTACAACAACCGCAGGAATACTGGAACTTTCCCCTTTCATACAATCACTAAAATAGTTCTATAACTATTGTCAAATAAACAGTTAAGAAGTTAATGTTAAATGCAAACTGACCCTTGTTAATATAAGAAAATTACTAGTTTGTTAGTATTTTTAGAAAGAAAAAAGGAAGAAAAGAAAAGGTAGAATTAATCTGAATAGGGTTATTTCAGATCTATGGCTTTTTCAATGTATTCTAGACTCTGGTGTCGGAAGTACATATCAAAGAGACTGAAGTAAGTTCCTTTCTTTTTCATTAATTCATCGTGACTACCTTCTTCTACAATCTTTGCATCATCTATGACAACTATTTTATCAGCATTTTCAACTGTTGTGAGACGATGAGCAATTATTATAGCTGTTCTATCTTGTAAAAGAATTTTTAATGCTTCTTGGATTAAAGATTCAGTATATGCATCTATTGCTGCTGTAGCTTCATCTAAAATCAAAATTTTTGGATCAGAAATGAGAGCTCGTGCAAAAGAAACTAATTGTTTTTGACCAGCTGATAATTTTGTTCCTTTCTCACCTACTTCAGTATCTAAACCATTAGGTAAGGTTTGAATAAATTCCCAGGCATACACTGCTTTAGCTGCCTCAATAACTTCTTCTCTTGTAGCATCTAAACGTCCATAACGAATATTATCTTCGATTGTCCCAGAGAATAGAATGTTATCTTGAAGAACGATACCAATTTGACGTCTATAGTCATGCATCTTATACTGTCTAATATCCACACCGTCAACATAAATAGCGCCATCCTTAACATCGTAGAAGCGAGTTAATAGTGAAACGAGAGTACTTTTTCCTGCTCCAGTTTTACCAACGAAAGCGATCATCTGTCCTGTAGGAATAGAAAGTGAAAAGTTTTTGTAAAGAGGTTCAGTAGGTTCATAATAAAAGGTCATATCTTTAAACTCAATATTACCTTCAAGCTCAGATATAGGAATAGGTTCAGAAGTTTCAGTGACTAAAGGTTGACTATCCATCAAAGAAAAGATCCTCTCTACAGCAGCTAAACCAGCTTCAAATTCATTGAAGAAACGGGTTATTTCAAGTAGAGGCATAAAGAATCTGTTTAACATAAGGATAAAGAAGTAAAGGGTTGCAACATCTAAACTTCCAACGTTTAAAGCCATATTACTCCCATAATAAATAACTAGGAATGTTCCTACACCAAAAAGTGTTTCAATGAAAGGGAAAAAAATACTCATCCCTAAAGCTCGAGTAAAAGCAGCTTTGTAGTTCCTCATGTTTATGGTTTGAAAACGTTCAAATGCTTCACTTTCTTGATTAAAGGATTTAGTTACTTCAATTCCACTAATTGATTCGGATACTGTAGCGTTCAAGATAGCTATTGTTTTTCTCCATGTTTTTGAGGTTCTTCTGGCTAAAATACGAATTCCTATACCTAGACCAAATAATCCCGGTAAAATAGCCAAAACAATGAGAGATAACTGTACATCAGTCAGAAAGAGAATTACGATAACTATAATCATCACTAAAATATTAATGATGAAACTCGTACAAATCTGAACCATATTGCCTATATTATCTGTGTCATTAGTTATCCTTGAAACAAGTTTTCCGCTTTTATTTTTATCATAGAAAGTCATATCTTGGAATAAAAGTGTGTCGTAACAGTCCCTTCTAATTGATTGTAACATTTCCCCTGTAAGAATAGCTGCATGATACATTGAACGATATTGAGCGAACCAACTTAAGGAATAAAGAAAGATTATACCTAAACATTGGAAGTAAAAAAGAGTATCAAATGAACCTTCAGCGTTAACAATAATTTCAGCTCGTTGAAGAACGATTCTAATCAAAAAAGGAACACCAATATTAGCTGCTGTTGTGACTAAAGCCCAAAAAACAGTCAGAAAGTATTTACGAGGGTTATGTGTTCCAATATACCCAAATAATCTCTTGAATAAATATAAATCACCATATTTTCTATCATATTTTTCATCAGGTAAATCATCTAAAAATCCCATCTAATCACTTCCTTCTAAAGTAGCTTGCATTTCTTCAGGCATATTTCTCCGAATCTCAGAAAAACGAGCGAAGACTCGCCAATAATCAACGGATTTTTGTAATAGTTCATCGTGTTTACCAATAGCTAAAACTTTTCCTTGTTTCATGACAACGATAATATCAGAATGGCGAATGGTAGAAAGACGATGAGTGATAACAAAACTTGTTCTATTTGTAAGGACTCTGTTGATCGCAGTATTTATTTTGTCTTCTGTTTCAGAATCAACTGCTGAACTGGCATCGTCAAAAACTAAGATTGTGGGATTAGATAAAAGCATACGTGCAATAGCAATACGTTGCTTCTGACCACCAGAAAGGGTTGTGCCTCTTTCTCCAACTATTGTTTCATATCCTTTCTCAAACTTAACAATAAAATCATGAGCCTGTGCAAGCTTCGCTGCTTCAATAACTTGTTCTTCAGTTGCATGATTGTTGCCATAAGCGATGTTTTCCCGAATAGTAGCGGAGAATAAAACGATATCTTGTTCGATCACACCGACATTTCTACGAATGTCTCTCAAAGCCATAGCTTTGATATCATTACCATCAATATAGATAGTTCCTTTGTCAGAGTCATATAATCTAGTTAAAAGTTTCATTAGAGTTGTTTTTCCACAACCAGCAGGACCAACTATAGCTACTCTACTTCCCGCAGGAACTGTAAAAGAAACATCGTCAATAACATTAGTTTTCTTATTATAAGAAAAAGAAACATTATCAAATTTCACTTCTCCCGTGATACCATTGACTTTAACAGGATTTTGAGGTTCAGGAATAATGGTTTCTTTTGTTAGAATCTGCAGTATTCTATCCGCACCTGCAAAACCCATTTGTGCTAAAACAAGAGACCAACTTAAAACCCAAACAGGAAAAAATAGGTTCATCATAAGTAACGTATAAGCAATAAGGTTTCCAATATCAAATAGACCTAAATCAATGAGCACACTACCCCATAGAATAGAAAAACCTAAACCTATGGACATTACTAAAGCAGGGAAATATTTTGCTCTAATTTTTCCTCTTTCAATTATTTCAAAAGACAATTTATCATTCTTTGTTTTAAATTCACTTTTTTCGAAAGGCTCTCGAGCGAAAGCTTTCAAAACACTTATTCCTAATAACTTCTCCTGTGCATATGAAGAGAGAGAAGAATAAGATTCTTGGATACTAACAGAAATGGGTCCAACAGATTTGTAAAATCTAACTGCTAATAAATAGACAGGATAAGCTAAAAGTAAGGGTAAAACCAATAACAAGGGTATTCCATTCCAAAAGGGAGTAATCCATAACATTCCTATTAATGTTAAAAAGAGTGCTAAACCTGCAGAGAACAGGAGATGTATAACAGGATTAACAAAGAAATTAACCATCCTAGTGTCAAATGTTGCACGAGCCATAACATCTCCAGCTTTCACCTCGTCATGAAACGTCATACTTTTACTTAACATAGATGCATAATATTCATCACGAATATCACGCTCGACTTTTTGAGAGGTTATCTCAATAATTAGACCAGAAATAAAACTTGTGATACCATAAAAAATGTTAATAAGAAGAATAATTATTGCAAGATTACGAATTACTATCCATTGAGAATTTGCTGCTAGTAATTCATTAAATATATCTCCAATAAGAATAGGAGTAATGACATAAGTGCTTGTATTAGCTATTGTAGAGATAATGAAAATTGATAATAGCTTTTTATAAACAAAAACATGACTTAAAACCCACCGTAAATGTGTCGTTTTACTAAACTTATGCATGACAGGATCATGAAATTCTCCATTAACTTGAGGAGAGGGCAACTCTCTTTCTTTCTTTGATTTATTGAAAAACAATTTTCTTACCTCTTATAACTTCTTCCTTTTCGTTAAAAAGAGTTTTTAATCGGCATTTATAACCTTTACTAAACGTTAGAATTTAATTTTATTGAAAAAGATACACAGAAAATTGTAGCTCTTTTTAAATACAAAAAAATTGCTAAACTTCAGCTAAAAAAATGAAAAAAGCAAAAAAGAAAAAAGATAGTCTTATAGTATGACTAATTCGAGTTTATAGACTTGTTTTGCCCATAAATTACTAGCAGTCACGAAATCTGCATGTAAGAAACCCGTTCTTAAAGGACCATCAGGTAATGTATCCTCACCAATTTCTTCATAGAGAAGTGTAAATGCTAAGTCTCTGAAAGCTTCATTCTCTCCATCAAGATCGTAAGATGTAACATTACCCATAATTTGTTGATATGTGTAAGTTGTAGTCCATCCATCTGTAGCAACAACTCTTAAGCTATAACTTTCATTAAAGCTTCCAATAAGAGCTAATAGTAGTAAAATGGGAAGTCCATTGTATTCTGCTCGAGTAATAGTTCCACTTTTTGACATTCTTCCACCAAATTCGGTAATATTTCCATCCATCGCTAGTAGTTCATCTAATGAGAGGTATATAATGTTATTTCCTTTTTTAATCATTAACATTCCCTCTTCTAAAGGGTCTGCTTCAACAAATTCTAAGCGAACAACATCTTTAGCCCATTTACCTCCATCACTAACATAGTCCGGATGTAAGAAAGCTGTTCTTAAAGGACCACCATTTAATTCGTCTTCCCCTATCTCCTCATAAATGAGTGTCATAACGAGGTTTCGAGTAGCTTGGTCATGACCCGTATTATTATAAGAATTAACATTACCTAAAACTTCTGCATAAGAATAAGTTGCAACGAAACCATCTGCAGATGTGACTTTTAGGTTATAACTTTCGTTAATACCACCTACAAAATCAAACAAATTAAGCATAGGAATACCTTTGAATTCTCCTCTAACAACTGCTCCATTTGAACGTCTATAACCACCCTCAGAGGTGATATTGTTTTCAAGAGCTATGATTTCTTCAGTAGAGAAGTAAAGTATAGTGTTTTCTTTTTTGAGCATTAATATTCCATCTTCTAAAGGATCTGCTTCAACAAATTCTAAGCGAACAACATCTTTAGCCCATTTACCTCCATCAC
>CAZEQQ010000112.1:0-379 GCA_964514425.1 uncultured archaeon | reverse complement strand
TAACATAGTCCGGATGTAAGAAAGCTGTTCTTAAAGGACCACCATCTAATTCGTCTTCCCCTATCTCCTCATAAATGAGTGTCATATCGAGGTTTCGAGTAGCTTGGTCATCGCCTGTATTATTATAAGAATTAACATTACCTAAAACTTCTGCATAAGAGTAAATCATAGTATAGTCATCTGAAGAAACGGCTTTTAATCCATAACTCTCATTAATACCACCAATAGTTTCAATTAGTGTGAGAATAGGAATACCTGTATAATTTGATCGTAATACTTGTCCACTTGAACGTCTATAACCACCTTCAGAAGTAATGTTTCCTGCCATGTTCGTTATTTGCTCGAGTGAATAATACAGAATTTGTTTATCTTTTTGAAT
>CAZEQQ010000111.1:0-7677 GCA_964514425.1 uncultured archaeon | reverse complement strand
TTATTAGGAATAAAGTTTATCAGAATGATAATATATGCATTCAAACTAAAGACAAAAAATAAATGTTCAATAGATGACTTAAAGACCATCTTAAGTGCCAGATTCATGAATATAATAAAACAATTAAAGATAGACACTTTCACAGAAGTTAGTTCTTTCTATTGTGTTTTCTATCTACTTTTGCTTATGGTAACTCAAGCACCATATATTAGTGAAAGATATTTTATTGCTATATCACTGTTAGTAACATTTAACATATTTTACATCACAGAACAAAATAGGGAAACATTAATTAAAAAATGGGAAATCTATGTTATCATTATCTTTAACATACTTTTTTCATTAGGAAGAGTGATCCTCTTTTTGAACTCTTTTGCTTGAATCTAATAGAAACTTAAAGACAACAATAATAAACAAAGATAAACTAATGAAACTAGAGAGCATAGCATAACCAAAAACAGCTAATCTTCTAGCTGTAATGATTTCATCTAACTCACTACCTAGACCTGTTAACATACGAATCGCAGTTAAAAGGAAAATAAAACTTAACAAAACTGTGATAATGATAAATTTATCTTTAAAGAAACTTTGAGTTGGCATCTGTGTCCCCTGTCTTTGACTAATAAATAATTAAGACCTATATCTATTTTGCTCTAGGAATTTTTTTGATACTTATAACAAAAACATTAATGATGATTTTTGAATAATAGTAATAAAGTTGAGAGAGAAAGAAGAAACAAAACACGACACAACAGTTATATACGAGATTTTTCAATTTTGCTTAAGAAAACGAAGCATTAGAGATAGTTGGATAAACTAACACAATCTAGAAAAATATACATACAATCAAGATATTAAGGTTTCAAGTCGTGACTATGACTGAAATTGAAGGAAAAGAAAAAGAATAAATCATTTTATTATGAATTTAAGAGTTGAGGATATGAAGGATAAATTAAAGAAAGTCTATAAGATTCTTTCAAAAGATCAAAACACACTAATATTGAGCGGAACAATTTTTTTATTGATATTAACAAGTGCTTTCTTATCAATTGATATACTAACACAATATGTCCCAATAAACCAAAAATTGACAATAACAAACCTAGAATGGACAATGAATGAAGAAGAGGAGATACCTACAAAAGTAGAGTTTAGAATAAGAAATGAAGCTTTAACTGGAATTATAGTAAAAGAAATAACAATAGGAATAAAAAATAGGGAATATGAAAATTACAAAAACATAGAAGAAAGTATAATAGAAGGAATAGAACTACCTTTAACACTAGAAATAACAGAAAGAAAGTCAGTAATAATAGTGTTCAACGCTACAGAATATATTAGAGCAGGAGAAAATGAACTACAAATAACGTTTAAATTCAAGGGAGGAAATAAACAACTATTAGAGGAAAAAGAAAAATATCAAATAAAAGTAAATCCCATTGAATTAATTACAATAAATCCATTAAATGGATCATGGCATAGTCAAAATGTAATACCTGCTGTAAATGCGACAGGAGGGTTTTACAGAACACCAGTTTTAGGAAAATTATATGATGCAAATGGAACAGTTATCACAGAGAATTTTACACCTAACCAAGATACTTTGAATATAACAAATCTAGAAGAAAAATATGGTTACAAAATAGTGTTCGCAGCAGAGGATTATGTAGAACAAAGAACAGAGATAGAAGTCTTTTTCGGAATAGATAGAATACTACCTACATTTGAACTAAAGGTTAACGAAACATCAATGCCGTATATTGAAATATATCAAGGACAAAGTCTAAATGTTTCATGGGAAATAGAGGAAAATAAACTAGCACCAATAAAAAACCAAGAGATATCCTTCTTCGGAGCGAGAAAAACAGTGTATCTAGATCATGAGCTAGATTTAACGAATAAAAGTATAGTAATAGAAAAAAATGTTACAGAGCAACTGCCTAGTGATTTAATGACTTTCCAATTAAAAGTAACAGACATGGCAGAAAATCAGCAAATAAAACAATTCGAAGTAAAAATAAAAGATGTAACAGCACCAAATGTAACAAATAATAATTTTGAAGTGATGGAATTAAGAAATAACCAAGCATATAGAATAGAAATAAATGCAACAGATACTTCAAGCATAAAAGATTACTTTATATTACACGTAAAAAGCCTAAATTCGTCAAGAGAATACTTTATACAAAAAAATGATTTACCAAACTCATATTACGACAAAAAACAAGAAAAGTGGAATATTTATCTAAACAGCTACTACTTCATGAATGAATATTATGGGGTAATAGCATATATATTCGATGATTCAACAAATAATAACTATGCTAAAGTGAATTTCACAATAAAAGTAGAAAATGATTTAATAGGAAAAAGTGCATTATTCTATAGCTCATTTAGCAATGATTCATTGTTTATATCACTGAAAAATATAGGTTTCTACACTCTAAACATAACAAAAGTAAAAGTAGAATGGAAAAATGAAAATTGCAATGAAATGAACTCAATATATAGTTATGACAATGAAGACTATATATTAACAGTAGGTAATTACCTGAACGCTACAGAATATAACTTAAGCACTAATTCTTCAATGATTTTTGGAAGAAATCAAACAATGTTATTTAGATTTACATTTAATATGCAAAATAATTTCACCACAGAAAACTTCGGAGAATTAACTCTACACTTTTATACAGAACAATATTCGTGGATAACAGTAAGTTATATAGTTGAAAAGGGGAAAGATCAATAACCAGATTAAAAGTTGTAAGAACGGCAATAGAAAGAGAAAGAGAAAGAGAAAACATGGTAAAAAATATGGAGAATTAAAGGAAGAGAAAGAATGGTTTTCTACATTATGGACATAAGAGTGATATTGCCGATAGTAACAATACTAGCAGTAGGGATACTAGGAACAAAGATAGTAAGAAAAATACTACAAATAGAAAAAAAAGAGAAAATCCTAGAACAACTATTAGAGGGATTGATAATAGGAACAATGGCATTGGTTGTACCTATGGTAAGTATAGCATTAATAGCACAAACAATGTATGATCTCAACCCAGAAACTGAAGCAGTGTACATCCTAGAACGCTTTTGTTATCTCTATTTTGCAATAGGATTGATGGTAATAGTTTATTACATAATAAAATTTGTAAGAAAAAAACTACCAGAAATGGTATTGAAAGAAAGAAAATATGTAAATCCATCAATAGAAAAAATGCAAACCATAATAACAATAGGAATAGGAGCAGCTTACATAATATTGGCACTACTATATCCAATAAGAGGATGGGACGCATTACATTTTTACTTACCAAACGCATTTAAAATCTATATAACAGGAAGACTGGATAGAATAAATGAACTAAATTTTATGCCACAGTTTAAGCCACCGATGAATATATTGCTATTTGTTTATGCGTTTTTCATAACAGCAACAGAAATGATAGCATTAATACCAATACCCTATTTCCTAGGAACAGCATATTTATGTTATAAAATAGCAAAAATGGAAGGAATAACAAAAAAAGGAGCGTTAATAGCAACAATATTATTTCTAGTTACACCATTAAGCTATTTCATAGTGTACGAATATATTTACTACCAAGAAATATTCATAATGTTCTTTACAACAGCGTCATACTATTATCTAAGAAAAGTTGTGAAAAAAGAAAAAGAGGAAAATAATGAGAAAATAAAGGAAGAAGAAAAAAATCAAAGTGAAATAGGTGAAAAGGAAAGAAATGAAGAGGAAAGAAATGAAGAGGAGAGAAATAAAGAGGAAATAGAGAACAGAAAAGGAAAAATAAATGTAGGAAATGAAAGAGAACGAATATTCTATGCAATGCTAGCAGCTTTTTCATTAACAGGAGGAGTATTATCAAAAGAATCAGGATATATAATACCTTTAATATTACTAATAGCGTTACCATCAGACAAACTAGGAAAAGTAGTAAGAATAGCAGGAATAACAGCAGTTGGTGCGTATATAACAAGAATGACACTATACAATGTATACATAGGAACAGCAATAATAGTAATAATGTTGGTAGCTTATTGTGTCTACCTAATAATAAAAAGTGAAAAAATAATGTTTTCATGGAAAAGATGGGCATATATAATAGGAATATACACCTTACCAATAATGGCGATGGGAATATGGTTGATGTATATGCTGTCAATACAAGGAGTAGATCAAATACTAACAAAACTGTATTATGAAACAAAAAGTAATGAAATAATACTAAACTGGAGAGGAATAATCTACCCAGAAAGTGAAACATATATAGAAACAGCACATAATGCATCATTCATAGCAGCAACATTCGCGATACTAATAGCAGCAGTTTTTGCACCAGGGTGGATAATACTAAAAATGATAGGAATAAAAGAATACCATAAAAAGAATAAAGAATTAAGCTTGTGGTTAATAGGATACCTAATATGTTGGCTGGGAATGTTTTCGACAATATCAATAAGATATTTAACACCATTACTAGTGCCACTATCAATATTAACAGCGGTGGGAGTAGTAAAAATAGTAGAGTTAATGAATAAAAGGGACGGAGGAAAAAGAGAAGGATATATAGGAATACTATTTTTAGCATTGATAGGATTCTCATCAACATTTCCAGTAATACCAATAGAAGCACTAGCAGAAAATTTCAATATGAGATGGTATTATACACATACGCAAATAGGATCAGTATTGTTACAAGTGGCAGTGTTAAACAGCATAGTGTTTCTACTACTGTGGAAAGAAGAAAAATGGAAAATAACATATAAACAATTACATGGGAGCATAAAAATAAATAAAAGAAAAATAGTAGCAGGAATACTAATCGTCATGGTAATAATGCTACCAATCATGGCACAAATGGGAATGATAACAATAAGCAAATTCGATATGAACAAATTCCATGAAGATTACACATTTTTCTCAAGAGAAGCATACAAAGAACTAATACAAGGAATAAATCTATTAGGAATACCAGAAAATAATATAATATTGTCGATAAATACACCAGGACTAGAATATTATACAGCAAGACCAGTACTAGATCTGTTTATGTTGACAGTAGCTCTAGGGACAATAATAGATGAAAAGGATTTCCCATTAGCAATACAAAACACAACAAAAATGTTAGAGTTCTTTGAAAAATATAACATAACAACAATAGTGTCAATGAATAAAGAAAATGGGTGGTATACAGCTTTCTATAATACATACTATTGGGAATATTCATTATACAGATTATTAAACCACAACAAATTATTTCAGTATCAATTCTCAAATAACGAGTATTTTGTCTATACACTAAAAGAGGAAGCAACAGCAGAACCTTACATAGGACCAGTAGACATACAAATAAAAGGAGAAAATAACGGAAAAACAGAAAAAGAAAGCATACTGTATCATAACCCCAACGATTTAACAGCAGTAAAAGAAAATGCAATGCTAAGCTGTGAAATAGATCTAACAGCAATACAAACAAATAGACCAATAAATGTGTCAATAACAACAAATTATACAACATTTACAGATCCAAATACACAGTATTCTAATCAATTCTACACAATAGAAAAATCAATGGACAACATATTCCAACTATTAGATTTCTTTACGATACCAAAAGAAAAAACAATAATACACTCAATAAACATAAAAATATCCTACTATAATAGCACAATATCAGACACAATAGATGAAAAAGAATGGATAATAGAATCTAAAACATCTTCAGGACTAATAATATACTATTGGGATAACAGTTGGAGATTTATTGCAGATAATGGATTAGTATTCAAGTAAGGGATAATAATGACATTAATGGGAGAGTTAAGGTCAAATTTAAGAATTCAAAAGAATAGCAAAGTCCGATTTTTATGTCAATTACCCCTTCCCTAACGGAAAGGACATTCTTTTGCGGTTAGATAAACTGGAGAGATAAAGAATATTTGAAAATTTAAAATTGGAAAATTTATTCATTACCATTTAAAAGTAAGTCGGAATCAGAATTATCTGCTATGACACCATTTTTTCTTAAATTATAAACTAAAGGAATAGTGGTGATAAAAGAACTGAAAATGATCAAACCTAAAGTAAGAAGGTAGGTTTGGAGGGAACCAGAAGGATGGAAAGTATGACCAAAAAAAGCAGTCTGGTTATAACTGGAAAGAATATCTAACATAAAAACACCAACTAAGTAGCCAACAGAACCAGCAAAAAGAGCAATAAGAAAAATACGGGAGAAAATGGAAGAAAGAATGTAGAAACGAGTACCACCAAGAATCTTGAGGATAGTAACTTCTCTTTTACTCTCAGAAAAAACGTTACGAATAATAGCATACATGTTAAAAACAACAACAACAAGAATAAGGATAACAAGAGTATAAATAAGAGTGTAAGTAAAAAGAAGGGCACCTTGAAGATAATAATCAAGATATTCAGAAGCAACAGAAACATGAATATTGAAGTCAGAAACAAAACGAGTGGGAGGAATAAAGTCAAGAACAGAATCAGAGTCAGAACGAAGAATAATTTTGTGAGTAGTAAAAGAAGGAGTAAAAAGTTTGGAGATATTCAAAAAAGAAGAATCAGAGAGATAAATAAGAATAGTAATATAGGAGTAAGACATGCTAAGAACAAGTTCAGGACGATAACCATTAGAAATGCCAACAAAATTAAGGTAAGGAGAAAGAATATCTAATTTAAGATTATAAGCAATACGACCATCATTATACTCAAAAACTAAAGTTAAAGGAGAACGAACGGAAGGAAGAGAGAAAGAAAATGAGGGAGAATAAGAGTCAATGGTAAAAGAAAAATTAAACAAATCATTTCCACGGGAATAAGTAAGATAATAGTCACCAAAGGGTAATTCAGTACTAAAACCACCAGAACTATTAGAAGAAAAGGAAGCAACAAAATTATTATAAAAATCAAAAATTTCAATAAATTCAGAAACAAGAGGAGTTTCAAGAAAATCATCGAAGAAGAAGAAAGAAACATTACTATAACCCAAAAAAATAGTTTCAAACTGGGAAGAGGAAGCGTTAAAATCAAAAATGTAAGTCCTGCTAGTAAAGTTAAAAGTAATTTTGTAAGAATAGGAAAAAGAAAGAAAAGAGGCTAAACCGTCAGAATCGGTTTGAAGAAGAGTACTAGTATCATTACCATAAGAAAAAACTTCGAAATTCAAAGAATTAATAGAGGTAAGATTAGGATAAGTACCAGTAAGAAAATGTAAAGAAACAGGAACAAGAGATTCGCCAGTGAAGAAGGTGTAGGAAGAAGTAAGAGAATTAAAAGCAGAATTATAAACATAGAAAGTAATTGTATGGGAACCTTTAGGTAAAGAGAGGAGAATAGAACCATTATAACGGTGAAGTTGGGGATCGGAATTGAGAGAATAATTGATGATAACAGCAGAAGGACTTTGAACATGAAGGAGGATATCAGTATCTTGGTTCAAGAATTTGGGAGAAAGAATAGTAAGAGAAGGTTTAGAAGTAGAAAGAATGAATGGAAAAGATGAATGGTCGGAGAAAGAGGAAGAAGAAGGATCAAAATTGAGAAAAGAAGAATAGGTAGCAGCAAGAAAGAAAGATTTGGAGGAAAAATTAGAGAAAAGGTAAAAATCAAAATAAGGGAAGTAAAGAAAATCATCAGAA
>CAZEQQ010000110.1:0-7692 GCA_964514425.1 uncultured archaeon | reverse complement strand
GAGCCATTTCAAGACCTGAAGTTGCAACTCCACCTGCATTTGCTGCCTTTCCTGGACCAAATAAAACACCAGATTCTAAGAATATATCTGTTGCTTCTAGCGTAGTAGGCATATTAGCACCTTCAGAAACAACTTTTACACCATTGTCAACAAGGTATTGTGCATCTTTTTCAAAGATTTCATTTTGTGTAGCACAAGGCAAAGCAACATCAACTGGAACTTTCCAAGGTCTCTCGTTAGCAAAGTACTCACAGTTATACTTTTCTGCATATTCAGAAATACGTCCTCGTCTAACGTTTTTAAGATCAAGAATATAACTTAATTTTTCTAAGTCAATACCTTCAGGATCATAAATTGAACCACTTGAATCAGATAATGTAACTACTTTACCACCAAGTTCAATGACTTTTTCGGTCGCATATTGTGCAACATTACCCGAACCAGAAACAGCAACAGTCTTTCCTTTAAAGTCTTCTTTCTTTGTTTTCAGCATCTCTTCAGCGAAATAGACTGCACCATATCCTGTAGCTTCAGGACGAATGAGTGATCCACCGTATTCTAAACCTTTTCCTGTTAACACGGGTTCATTACGTAATGTGATTTTTCTCCACTGTCCAAAAAGATAACCGATCTCACGAGCTCCAACGCCAATGTCACCTGCTGGAACATCAATACGTCCTCCAAGATATCTGTACGCTTCAGTCATAAATGATTGGCAGAACCTCATAACTTCATTATCAGATTTACCTTTTGGGTCAAAGTCTGAACCTCCTTTTCCTCCACCCATTGCTAAACCAGTAAGAGAATTCTTAAAGATTTGTTCAAACCCTAAAAACTTGATAATTCCAAGGTTGACACTGGGATGAAAACGGAAACCACCTTTGTAGCCACCAATAGCAGAGTTAAATTGAACACGGAAAGCACGGTTAACTTGGATTTCTCCTTTATCATTAACCCATGGCACACGGAATATTATTGCTCTTTCAGGCTCTGTAATGCGTTCAAGAATACTATGCTTTTGGTACTTTGGTTCTCTCTCAAAAACAAGTCTTAAACTTTCTAGAACTTCCTTCACAGCTTGATGAAACTCAGGTTGTGCAGGATTCTTTTCAACTACATGTTCGTATACTTTTTCAACATAATCGGACATAAGATAAGAAAAAAACTACTATTCAAAAATATTATGCTACAACTTTCTCAAAATCTTATCATATAAAAATTCCATTTTAAGGGATATAACTAATTGGTAAACTATTATATGGTTTGTATATTACATGAGTTAACTCAAATTCAGTAGTAGACATTATTGAAAGAGTAGAATTTTTTTGTTTTAAAAAATTTTAATTGGATAAACATCTATAACAGGCTTTTCATAGGGATGAGTGATTTTAATAGCATTAAGCACACTTTCAATTTCTATAGTTTTAATTGTAAACTCAAGTTTTATTTCTTCTGCTTCTTGTATCTCACCAATCTTTCCCTCGTAGGGTTGAGCTCCTGGTAATGGCCTCCATGTACCTTTAATCTTACTATAACTAAACACATGATCATAATGGTCACAGATGGGGCTCATGCTGAAGTTTATTTCTTCCATCATTTTGTTAAGAAATTGTTCTGGCACATAAACAACAACTTTATAGTAATCCATAAGACTACAAATTCAGTAGAAATAAAAGTATTACCCCTATTAAGAAAGGGTAACACTAATTATTTTTTCACTTTTAAGTAATTGATCAACAATCTGACCTGGTATAGACTGTTCTGTAACAATAACCATTGTTGCTTCAACAGATAATTCAGGATCCTTACATAACATATACCTTATCATAATATCTTCTTTTGCCAAAAGGTCCGTTACTAAAGCTGCTGTCCCTACTTCAGAAGAATAAGCATGAACTAACATTACTCCTCTTTTCTTTTTATCAAAATAACGGGCAACATCTGATATATCTGCAACAGGTTTAAGCTTTGAGAATATTTGATAGAGTATAACATTCTCTAGAATCACTTTCATAGTCATTTCAACAACTTTTCTGTCAACACCTACAGCTTTTGCTATTTTAGTAGGCGATAATTCCACTTCTCCCGCAAATATACCCTTTGTTGTTAGTCTAAAACCATGTTCTAAACATAATTTAGCTACTTTTAGCCTTGATGGAGTATTTACAAACACATTCTGTATTTCGTCCCACATGAAACCACAAAAACGAGGTATACTATACATAATATATACATTGTGTTAAAAAAAAGTACATAATCGTTGCGTTAGGGTAATAATCTCCTTTGTGTTACTCTCCTTGATTAAAATGATGCAAATATCAAAAAAAAATCTAAAAACAGAAAAAGATCAAGAAATTGATTTGCCGAAGTTTTACTACAATATAGTTCCCGACCTTCCTACCCCTCTAGCACCAATGCTGAACTCACAAACACAAGAGCCCATGAAACAAAAAGACCTAGAAATTCTATTTCCAAAACAGTTTTTGGATGTTGAGTTTAGTAAAGAGCGATATATTAGTATTCCCGAAGTATTAAGGTCCCTCTATGAGGATTTCGGAAGAGTAACACCTCTTAAAAGGTTGTACAAATTGGAACAAGAACTAGATACGCCCGCTAAAATATTCATTAAACGTGAGGATGTTTCTCCAACTGGAAGCCACAAGATTAATACAGCTATTGCTCAAGCGTATTATGCTGCAAATGAAGGCGTGCAAAAACTTACTACAGAAACTGGTGCAGGCCAATGGGGATCTGCTTTGAGTTTTGCTACAAATCTTTTATCTAACTCTTTAGGCGTTGAATTGAAAGCAGAAGTATTTATGGTACGTTGTTCTTATGACCAAAAACCTTCTCGCAAAATTCTAATGAAACTTTTCAATGCAGATGTTTATTCTTCACCCAGTGAAATCACTAATTGTGGTAAACAAACTCTTGGTACAAATCCTTCACATAGTGGTACATTGGGTTTAGCAATAAGTGAAGCTGTTGAAAGAGCTGTTACCGATCCAACAGCAAAATATTCTTTAGGAAGTGTGATGAATGCTGTTCTTATCCATCAATCTGTCATTGGACTAGAAACTGAACAACAATTAAAACAACTTGATTTAGCTCCTGATTATGTCATTGGGTGTGTTGGAGGAGGTTCAAACTTTGGAGGTTTAGCTTTTCCACTTAGAAAAGCATTTCCTGATGCTAAACTAATAGCTGCAGAATCTGAAGCTTGCCCTGCTTTAACAAAAGGCAAATTTGAGTATGATTATGCTGACACAGCGAAAATGGGTCCTCTTATTAAAGGACATACTATGGGTTCAGATTACATTCCACCTGCAATACATGCAGGAGGATTAAGGTATCATTCTACAGCTCCAATGTTAAGTAATCTGCTCGCAGCAGGAGAAATATCTCCTATTGCTTATTCACAAGAGAAAACATTCCAGATTGGAAAACTCATAACTCAAGTTGAAGGGCTAATCCCTGCTCCAGAAACTAATCATGCGTTATGTGCAGGAGTAGAGATCGCTAGAAAATGCAAAGAAAACAATGAAGAAGCAACTATTGTAATCAGCTATAGTGGTCATGGGTTATTAGATTTATCCGGCTATGAACAGAATGCTTGTAATTGAATTAACAAAAAGAGGTAAAAAAGAGTATCCTAATAAATTGATATCATAAATTTTCACCTACTTTTTTTTATTTTTACTTTATTTCTTTTTCATGTTCTCACTTTTATAGAATTACTTTGTAAATAGTTTTTTACCTCCTTGATTTTTAGTTCCTCGTTATGAAATAATGATGCTGCTAAAACAGCTTCAGCTCCAGCATTAATGGCTTCATAAAAATCTTTTAGTTTACCTGCACCACCTGAAGCTATTATTGGTACATTCACGTTCTTCGCTAACATGTTTAAGAGTTCTAAGTCATAACCCAATTTAGTACCATCTCTATCTATACTGGTAACTAAAAGTTCACCTGCTCCTCTCTCAACAACTTCTTTAGCCCACTCAATAGCATCCAAATCTGTTTCTTCTGTACCAGCTTTTGCATATACTTTCCAACTATCATTGATTTTTTTTACATCGATAGCAACAACAATACATTGACTTCCAAACCTTTGAGCTCCTATGGTGATCAAGTGGGGATTAAGTATAGTTGCAGAGTTAAGACTAACTTTCTCTGCTCCTGCTTTGATAATATTAGTAATGTCATCTATTGTTCGAATTCCGCCACCAACAATAAAAGGAATTTTAACTTCTTCAGCGACTTTTGTAATCACTTCTAACATACTTTTACGACCTTCTAGTGTTGCAGAAATATCTAAAAACACTAATTCGTCTGCTCCTTCTAAACAGTAATAACGCGCTAAGTTAACGGGGTCTCCTGAAACTTTTAAGTTGACAAAGTTTATTCCTTTAACGACTTTTCCTTCTTTTACGTCTAAACATGGAATGATACGTTTTGTCAAATTCGTTTTCGTAGTTGCTATACATAATTCCTTTAATTGGTCGTTTGATATACTTCCAGTAAGAAGTGCTTTTCCCACTACAACTTGTCGTGTAACTTTTAGTACAGATAAAATATCCTTAACTTCTTTTATCCCTCCTGAAGCGATAAGAGTTGTTTGAATCTTTTTAGTTTTGCTTAATTTGTTATAGAGGTCAATATTAGGTCCTAACCCTGTACCGTCGCGAGAAATATCTGTGACTAAAAACGTTTCAATTCCTTCTTCTTGGAATTTATTAAAGACAGAGAATATGCTCTTTTTCGTACTTTTTTTCCAACCTTTTATCATTACAGTTTCATCAAATACATCCAATGCAATAATAATTTTATTAGAATAAAGCTGTAAAAGTTCTTTGAATTCTAATACATTTTCAAAAGCCATAGTGCTTAGTATTATTTTATCTACACCTTTATTTAATAACCAGAGTACACTATCTTTTGTTCGAATTCCACCACCAATTTGTAATTTTACTCTAAATTTTTTACATAGCTCTATTATTTCTTTTAGTATAGTTAAATTAATAGAATCTAATATAGAACCATTCTTTGCCCCATCTAAATCAATAATATGTAACCATTCTACCCCTAAACTGATATAATGTTTAACTATATCTAAAGGAGTTTGAGAATAAATTGTAACTTTAGACATATCTCCTTGATATAAGCGAACAATAGATCGGTTTTTTAGATCAATAGCAGGAATTATCATTATAACACCTCTTCTTATTTACTTCACAAATAAACCATTGAATAACTTGTTCGCCCAAACTACCACTTTTTTCTGGATGAAATTGAGTAGCAAAAATATTGCTTTTTCTGATAATAGAAGGAAAAAACACTCCATGTAAGGAATTAGCACAAATAACTTCTGTGTTTAATGGCTGACAATAATATGAGTGGTTAAAGTAAGCATATATGTTGGAGAAATTATTAATATTATTTGATACAAAATTTGTAATAACTTTATTCCAACCTATGTGAGGGATTTTAATCTCATCTACCTCAAGGAATTTTCTTACTTCCCCTTTGATTAAAGACAATCCTGTACTTTCTGGAGATTCTTCTGATTTATCGAAAAACAATTGCATCCCTAAACATATTCCTAAAACCATTTTTGTGCTTAATATCTCCTTTAATGGGTTCAATAATTCTAATTGTTCTAATTCTTCTATCGCCTTACCAAATGAACCAACACCAGGAACAACAATTGCAAAGGATTGACATAAGGTTTCTAAATCATTTGATATAACCGTGTTGGGATAATACCGTTGGAAACTTTTTTGGACCGAACGAAGATTTCCTGCTCCATAATTAATAATAGCAATCATAGCATCATCTCACTCAATAACTCCTTTAGTTGAAGGGATAAAACCAGATGATTTATCTTGCTTAATTGTTGTTGCAATTCCTAATGCTCTACCTAAAGCTTTGAAAATTGCTTCACAAATGTGATGAGCATTGGAACCATATAATTGTCTTATGTGCAGTGTAATTTTAGCATTTATAGCAAATGAATAGAGAAAATGTTCTATAAGATCAATAGGTATGAGATTCTTACCATTCCCTACATAGGAAGTTGAACAGAGGATTTTACCTTTATAGAACGGTCGACCGCTTATATCAACAATGACTTGCACCAAAGATTCGTCCATAGGAATAAATACATCAGAAAATCGTGTAATTCCCCTTTTATCTGCTAAACATTGATTGAGACTTGAACCAAGAGCAATAGCAATATCTTCTACTGTGTGGTGTGTATCCAGTTCTAAATCCCCTATCACCTTCAAATTTAGATCAAATCCGCTGTAGAATGAAAATTGTTCTAATAAGTGATCAAAAAATTTGATACCTGTTGATATTGTGTTCTTACCCAGTCCGTCCAAATTAATAGAAAGGGCAATTTCTGTTTCCCTAGTTTTTCTTTCAAAGTTTGAGTTTCTCATTTTTTATTCTCCAATGCTTCATTCAAAGTGTTACATACTCTCTCCATTTGGCTCTCTGTCCCTATACTAATTCTAAGAAAATTGTTTAGCTTCGGTTCTTCAAAGGATCTAACAAAGATATCACTTCTCAAAAAAGATAATTGAACTCTTTTCAAAACAGATTTAGTATCAAAACGGAGTAAAACAAAGTTTGCTTCGCTAGGGAAGAATTTAAAAGATTTGCATTTTTCTGCAAGTGCAGTTAACTGTGCTTCGAATAGTTTTCTAGTTCTCTTTATTCTTAGAATATTTTGCTTAATTTCTTCATTTTCTAATAAAATTGAACCTAATTCAGATGCAACTGAATTTACGTTGTAAGGTAGTTTCATCTTTGTGAGCCTTTGACAATTTTCTCTTTCCATTATCCCATAACCTAATCTTAGACCTGCACAAGAATGAGTTTTGCTAAATGTACGAAGTATTAGTAAGTTATCAAATTCTTTGAGATATTTTATGGCAGATACACTATCAGAAAAATCTATGTACGCTTCATCGATAATAACAAATTTTTTGCTTTCTAATAGACTCAATAACATGTCTTCATCAATAGTTTGACCATCAGGATTATTTGGACGAGCTAAAATTATTGCTGAAACTGTTTTAAGTTTGCTAAAAAGACTTTTTTGACAGATTGATTGTTGTAGAAGAACTTCATTGGTTTCTTTTGTTCTTGCTTCAATTGTTTTAATATTTATCAAGTTTAATTTGCTCAAAGATTTATACATTTGGAAAGTTGGTTCTATTGTTAAGATGCTCCCTTTAGGCTTGATTAAACCTCTAAATATAAGGTCAATTAGTTCATCGGAACCCGAAGTAAGAATGAAGTTAGTAGAAGGAACATCAAACTTTTTTGCTAACTCTTCAGTAAGCTTGGTGTAACAAGAATCAGGATATTTTTGGAGCTGAAAGTTGATAATAGTCATAGAAGATATATCTGAAGGCATAGGGTAAGGATTCTCATTTTTATCTAAATAACAATATTCTATTTCTTTCTGTGTCTGAATCTCCTTGCTTTCATCCTTTTGACAAATAGAAGGGATTGTATTATTTTTAGTGGATACTAGTCTGTTCAATTTTAAGACTCCTTGAAGTTTTTTTTGCTATTTGTAATTCCTCATCTAATTTCTGACGTATAACAACAGCATTAGCATGAGCAGTGAGTGTCTCTTTTAGAGCTATAATTTGTGTAGGCTTAACAAGTTCAAGTGAT
>CAZEQQ010000109.1:0-7706 GCA_964514425.1 uncultured archaeon | reverse complement strand
TGCTGCTTGTAATATAGTGGAGTTGAGGGAAATATCTAGTGTTTCATTGAATGCTCCTTTCTCCTTATTCAATTTTATGAAGTAATCGCCTGTCATATTGATAGTAGGATAAAGATCTCCTTGTTGAAAACCATATCTTCCAACACCAATACTATTAGTAAAGTTAATAGCTGTTCCAGTGTAAAATATGTTTTCAACATTCTTATTTGTAAATAACATATCTTCGGTAAAGAAAGGAAGTTCAGTGAAAGTTGTATTAGTTATGGTTAAAGTATTGTTGATGGCCAAATTTTTTGAGTAAAGTGAAGAATTGTAGAATTCCATATCAAAATGTCCTAAAAACTTGTTGATATTACTCGTAGAACTTTCTGTTGATGCTGAAATAAAGACTTTACCCCCTGAAGTTAAGTAAGATCTAAGTGCTTCTACTTCCTCATCGTTGAGTCTATTTTGTTCTCCTACCAACACAACAACATCAAAATTATTTCTTAGGTTATACTTCGTTAATCTTTCTTTGCTAGCATCTAATTCTGTGACATTCAGTTGAAGAGCTTGTGCAATGAAATTAACATTTCTTAAGGTAGAATAAATAGAACCCTTTGCTGTAGAAATGAAAAATAAAGCTCTAGTTCTATTGGTCATTCCTTCATTGTATGTAAAAACGTCGTAATCTGTTTCTAATCTGAATGTAATCCAACCTGTTATGGGAAGAGTTTCATACGTAAAATAGGGTGTAGAGTTTTGAAAAAATATAAAGGCAAAAGTTACTATATCTCCTCTGTTTAGTTTGATGTCCTGTCCTTCTTTATCTTCTGGGTTTAGTTCTTTAGCGACTTCAATTATCACTTTTTTCCCATTATCTACTTCTTCATAAGTAATTACACCAACACTATTTTCTATCCCATTTACATTGTCTTCAGTATCTAAAACCAAATTTTCTTGATTTGTACCATTAATGAATGCATCTGCAGCTCCTTCTGTTCTATAGTTGAAAACAATTGCGTCATCTGCTGCTCCTTCATTACCTACACGACGATCATGGTTTTGGTCGAAAACAATTATTCCCCATGTTCTAGTTTCATTGTTATAAGTACTATTTGCAGGGATTGTATCATTAAATTCAACAAATTCTTTAATTATAAATGTTAAACTTAAGAATAGATGACTTTCATTAAATTGAGCTTTACCATCTACTTGTGGACCCCCAACAACAGCTAAATTAAAACTTGTTGCATTTTCCCATTCACCTTCGTAACTAGATAAGTTTCCATCAATAATAGGGGCAACAGTATTAAATGGAATGGTTCTTTGACCACTTATTTCACTTGTCGTAGAGTTTTTCATATTATATTCGGTTTCATCTTCTTTTTGCAGTACGAATGAGTATGAAGTAAGCGCACTGAACAAAAATACTAGGATTATTGTAGAAGATATTAGTAGAGGCTTGATATTATGCTTTCTCAATTTATATTCTCCATTCTTTTATTTCCTATGCCATACATTTTTTAGCATTTTTAAAGTTTATTTATGCAAAGTTTAAACTGAAAGAGTATATCCAAAAATTTACGGAGGGTCATTATTCCCAAAATTGACCATATGAAAGGCTATGGGTATTCTTTAATGTTAAATTGTGATGAAATTTGGATAGAACGGCTTAATTCGTCATTTTTGAACAAAAATGACCGATATGTTGGTAAAAACTCTTTTAAACACATTTAATCACAAAAATAATATTTGTGTTATCGTTGAGAAATTTTTAAAATATCACAATAGCAAAATACTTATTTTAGTAAGAGACAAAAGTATTCAAGAACACATATTTGTGCAATACTTAAAATATAAGTTTAAAATTGGTGATAAATAGATGGAAATGAATATCCGGGAAAAACTCCTGAAACCGCAGTTCAAAGATATAACAGATGCTAAGGAAGCACCAATTAATGCTTTACTAGATGTTTCTGAGAATGAAAGCAAAATTCTGAACGAAATTGGGATTAAAACAATTGCAGATTTAGCTCTAAATTGGAAAGATTATAATGAACAGTTAGTAAAGCGCTTTCCTCGTGAAAGAATAAATAGCTTTGTAGCAGCGAGTAGACTATTAATTGCGGAATCGACGGAAAGAATTACAACTGGAGCAAAAATTATTTTGGCTGGAGTAGACAATGCTGGAAAAACCTCCTTATCCATAGCTCTTAAGCATCGAGGTGCACTATCTTTATTATTTCAAAAATTATATGCATTAACACCAACACGAGGATTGTTGCGTAGTAAAATTGAAGTCTTTGGAATGGATATTCATTTACACGAACTAGGAGGACAAAAAACTTACCGAGATGATTATATTCAAAACCCACAGCAGTATTTTGTAGGAACAGACACTATCGTGTATGTTGTTGATGTTCAAGCTAGAGACAGATACGAGGAAAGTTTTGAATATCTGAAACAAATCATTAATGTAACAAAAAGCCTTCAGTTAAATATTCCTTGGAAACTATTTTTCCATAAATCCGACCCAGAAACACAAATAGACACTAAAACAGCAGAAATCTTTAATGCTATGATCAACTATATGGGAAACAATATCTCTGTTTTCTCTCCATCTAGAGATATTTTTAGGACAAGTGTAAAAATTCGTTCTTCAGTTCTTGGAGCATTCTCTCACATCTTTAGACAAGTAGTTCTTGTGAAAGATTGGATAAATGATGCTTCTCGACAAGTGGCAGAAAAATTAAATGCTGATTATTTCGGTCTTTACGATTTTAGAAGCAATGTTTGTTTTGCACAATACGTTACAAACGAGGAATATGAAGAATTAGCACATAATGCATATTATGAAGCTATAGAAACTATTGCTAACATGAGGGAACCTTTCCTAAGAATAAGAAGATTTACATTAGCTGAAGATAAAAACCAGATATTCATATTAAGGGATGTGAAGTTTAGCACGGAACGATATATCATGGCTATGCTTACCCCCGATGAGAAGGTAGCAAGAAGCTTGGATCAAGATGAAGTAGAAGCAATAATTGAAAATCATTTACAAGATTGGATAGAATTCCGTAGATATGCAAGATTTCCAACGGATTAAAAAAAATTGTGCTTTTTCTATTTCTCACTTTTTCTCTTTTTTAGTTTAATTTGTTTTCTTTTTTCTCACCATTCTAAACCCACAACGAGGGCAAGCAAGAACATTTTGATCCTTTTTTTCTCCTACTTTTTCTAATGCATACTCACAATTTGGGCATCGAATGGCATGGGGATCTAGAGTTTCTACTCTCTCTTCTTCTAACTTTTCTTCGATCATTTGGTCAATTATCTCAGAATTGATTACAAGCTCATATCCTTCTGCATTTTTTGAGATAATAACTGTATCCTGATCTTTGATAGGAAACTTTTCAAACCACTTCTCAAGCCCAGTTATCAAACAATCATTGATAATTCTTGTACCATATGTCTCACTATATGAATCAATAAAAAATAATGTGTTGTTTTTGGGAAACATTTCATAATCCTCTTCTGGAATAACAATATATTTTCCGTCTAGTTCAGCTTTTGATAATGATTTAACAAGAAGACCGATATGCATAGATACCCCAAAATAATTTGTAAGAACTATATTTCTTCTAAACTTAAAGTTTTTGTAAGAAAGTTTATTTTCCTTCTTTTTCTTGCTTTATTATTCTCGGATTAAGAAGAACTGGTTGTTTGTAATCTGCTATTGAAAATGACGCTGTTGTAGCTTTTTCTGCAAATATCTCGCCTTCAACTTCGACAGGTAGAGGACGTTCTAATTCTATTGTAACTTCTTTACCACGTAAGTACGATACATACTTTGTGTTTTTTACATGAGTACCAGCTTTTAGTTTATTAATAAAGTCAAACATTTTTAACTTGGCTAAGTTACTAGTAACACAAATACCAAAATCGCCATGAGTAAAGGAATTATTAGGGAGAACATTAAAACCTCCTCCAAATCTATATCCAAATCCACAAGCTAAAAGAACCAAATTAATTGAAGCTGAGTAAGTGTCATCTATCATTATTTTAGCTGGCACTTTGCTGTATGTAACTATGTTCATCAAACCCACAACATAGTATTTTGCTAAACCTTTTATCCATTTAAATTTTCGATAAACATCTTTAGCAACTAAACTAGTGATACCTAATTCACCAATATTGACAAAATATCTCTGATGCTCATCTCCTTTTGCAATTCCAACCGGAACTGAATGAATATTATGCTGTAAGATTATGTCTAAACTTTGCTTATAGTTTGCATCATAACCTAAAAGGTGAGCAAAATCATTCCCATTCCCTAAAGCCAAAGGTGCAAAAGCAGTATTAGACTCATATAAACCATTAATGACTTCATTTATTGTTCCATCTCCTCCTGTTGCAACCACAACATCAAAATCTTTGTGGCGATCCTTTGCTATTTCTATAGCATGACCTTGATATTCGGTGAATATTATTTCATGGTCTATTTCTTTAGATTTTATTATTGGTTCAACATTTAACCATTTTTTACCTACTAACTTATTTCTAGCATTAGGATTAACAATAAAAAGGTAAGAGGAGCTCATGAAGTCGCTTTCAAATAACAATTATATAAAACTTATTTATGTGGAAATAGACTTCAATAACATAAAATGTCAACTCATAACATGTTGATCTGATACGACAACTTTCAATTTCTTTGGTGCTAACGAAAATTTTAAAGTCGTAGAATGTTCATTAAACAGCTCTCCATCAACAGCCGCATAACATTTGTGTTTTAACTCTACTTTCATTTCTTTTCCACGATATATATGGAAACCTTTTTTGTCGATGTGTGAACCTTCTTTTAGTTTATTTATTAAATAGAACATTCGCAATTTAGCCAAATTACCTCCAATACAGATACCCGTATCATCGTGAAAAGGAGTGTTTCCAGGAAGAACATTGAACCCACCACCATAACGAAAACCAAAACCTATCGCACCTAAAGTTAATTTTGTTTCAATTTGTGGATTGTCATCAATCACGATTTTTGCGGGTATAGAATTATAAACAATGATAGCTTTTACTCCTAATAAGTAGTACTTAGACATCCCTTTTAACCACTTCAATTGACTTTTTCCATATTTTGCTAATAGTGATGTCAAACCAAATTCAGCTATATTGAGATAATACCTTTTTTCATCTCCTTCAGCTAATCCAATATTAACCTCGCGAGTTTTAGCTTCCTTTAACATCTGTAAATTGTGTCCAAGTTCATCAGTGTAGCCCAAATTAACTGCATAATCGTTTCCATTTCCACTTGGAATGACACCTAAAACTTTATCTGAACCATTTATAGCATTTGCAACTTCATTAATAGTACCATCGCCACCAACTGCAACAATAATGTCATAATCTTTCTTGTGATCTTTTACTAATTCTATTGTATGTCCAGGATATTCAGAAAAAACTGTAGAGTAATCAAATGAAAGAGTTTGTACTTGTTTTTCTACAACAGGCCAGTATTTTTCACTATAATTATTGCCCGCATTGGGATTAACTACAAATAAGTATTTTAACACAAGATGTGAATCTTTTTACTTCTTTAAAAATTTATGTCGGAAATAAAAATCAATAGAATAGGAAAAAATTATATGTAAAACAAGAGTAAAATATAGTAGCAACTAAAAAGAAAAGGGAATGAAGACTTAGTTATCGGTTTTGAAATAATAGACGCTTCGCATATCGCTTAGATTGCATCGTTTAATTATCAAACCCATTTCCATTAGCCTTCTTAAAGCATATCTCGCTGTACGAGCAGGTACCTCTGACTCTTGAATCAAGCTCTTTTGTGTCATTGGTCCTTTTTCATCTAAAATTTGTAGTAATTTTTTACCAGAGTGAGGAATATCTTCATTGTTGTCGCCCATATAAAAAACCTCTTCAATAATATATATGCCACTAGCTTCTTAAATAGTATGTGGTTAAAAGTTCCGCAAATTACTTTAAGGGCTTCACAAACCATTTTAAGCATATTATCAACAGATGAATAGCTGTAAAATTAATTAGTAGTGTCGAAAGACTAATATGTGAAAGAAGTGAATTAAAATAAGAGATGATAAATTGACTGAGATAGATGGTTCTCCCGAAATATTTCATATTGCAACAGAATTGCAAAGAATGGGTCATATTGGAACTGTTCAAACTATTCAAATTGAATTTGATATAATACCTGAAGTGAAAAAGAAAGAATTGAGCACAGTATTTAATGAATCTCTAGGAATAGGTCAATTTAAGTCTGATATGATTATTTTAGAATCACTAAGTGACAGAGATTTATTCCAGTTAATAGGAACACTTCATTATATAAGGAAAATATTTGGTGATTTATCATTAATAGATGCAATAACAGCTTTAATTGAGATTGTTTTTATGCAAGAAAATTACTTTATTGTAGTCTCTTATCTTCCAAGGACGGGCAATCTTGAACTCATATCTACATCTGACAGTCAGCTCTATTTTGAGTTACTTAAATATGTTAAGACTAAATGGATAATGTCACGAACATTCATTAAATAAGGTAATTTGCGTAAGGTTTTTCTTCAAGAATATACTCCAAAAGTTCAACAGATTGGAGTACCTTTGGTGATGAAATATCTAAATTTTTGCTAAGGATATTATTGGTGATATCATATAAAATAAAGAAAGCTATATGAAAATCAACAGTTAAGCCTCTAGGATAGAGATCCGTTATTAAGAAGTCGCTACCCAATCTCTTTAAAGTGTTATTATATCCCGCAATAAATTCTTTGTAATCTTTTAAAGAATCATGAAAATTACCATATTTTTGATACTCTCGCAAAGTTTGCTTTGCGTAAAAAGTCCCTATATCCTCACACCTATCACGATTAAAAGCGATGTATTCAGGATCTATGATATATACTCTATTTGCGTGTAAACCTTCTTTTTTTGCAGAATCTGCAGTAGGTGTTTTAAAAAGAATATTTGCTCCATAATAATCTCCGTGTATCATTGCTCCACCTTGAGCATTTTCAAGAGAAAGCAATGAAGGCAAAAATAAGTCGATTAATTCTTGTTCTATTTTGGCATTAGATATCGTTGAAATGAGGTGTACAATTAATTTTTTATAAGGTGAAATGTCAATTGTGCCTCTGTCATTACCGTGTATAGCTGCCAATAACTCTCCAGCTAATCTGTGTTTAGTGTTTTTATCTATACTAGACTCTCTAAAATTACTACCTTCTATACCCTCATAAATTAAACATTTGGTGATAGAACTCTTGTAAACCATTTTAGGACTAAAGAACCCTTCTATACGATTTACTGAAGAAGAAATTAAATCATAATTCCTAAGTTCTTTTTCATATCTTTCAACATCCGCAGGGAACTTAACTACTAGATTAATAGATTCTGAACCTATGTCTGTATTGAGTGAATAGACAACCAAATGAACCTTGGATTTAGATGTGTCTTTTTCAATCGAGTTTACTTTTACAATAGAAATCATTGAAGGTTTCTGACCTTTAGTTTCAGCTATTTTTTCCTTAAAGTAGTCTTGTAAACTTTCTCCAATAATGGTCAAAATTGATTTTAACTTCTGTTTTCGCCTAACAGCTTCTGGAGAGAGATCTTCCCCCAAAATATCACCTATCCTTAATTTGTTTTTTCTTACTGAAAAACCTAACTATAGTTCTAAGCTCTAA
>CAZEQQ010000108.1:0-7751 GCA_964514425.1 uncultured archaeon | reverse complement strand
TATTTCATCGATTAAAATATCTGCATCATTTTCTGCTATTTTAGCTCTTGCATCTGCTTCTATTATTACATTTGGCAGTCCATATTCAGGGTTATATTTAGAGACTGAAACGATCATTGAAGCGATGTTTTGAGATAAGTCCGTTGAATTAGAAAACAATATAGGGAATTCTACTCTCAAGGGAGTATCATACTCTGCTGTTTTGAGGTAGAAACAATGGACATCAAAATCCACTAATCCTCTATCTCTTTCATCGTTAAAGCTTGAAAAAAAGAACTCAAATGTTCGTTCATTCACGTCTAAGATATGATAAAGTAGATCTGTATCCCTAAGTTCTCTTATGATTGCCCTATAATCTATTTCTAGTAAAGGTTCAAACTCTGGAATTTTTGTTAAATGAGGAAGAATTTTCGACAATTTTCCTGTTAGCATTGCAGAACGAGAATCTTTCACTATCCCACATAAACATGTATGTTTCTTCCGACAAAGTGTATACAATTTTCTATACAGAGCTTTAAGTCTTAAGTATTGATTCAGTAGAAACTCATTTTGTGATACTTCTCTTATATCTACAAAAGGTAAAACTGATCCATCTAAAATAATGATATCGGGTAAATCCTCTTCTATTAATTCTATCCCACAAGCTATTTCTTTTTGCATTCTCCATATACCTATCAGAGTTTCTATTTCTGATTGTGATAAAGGTTCAATACTTGTTAAAATATCAGGAAAAGGATTTTGCTCGGGAAAATATCTTACCTCTGGCTTATTATTTGTTTGGTGATAAAGGAGTACACCAACAGCTCTAATTAGTGCAACATCAAAAAAATTCAGTGATCTATGACAAACCCCTCCATCTACACCAGCTATTTTCATTCCCACTTCTTCTGTCAATGGAACTTCAATGGCAAAAGTCCGATCACTTGATTTAAACCCAAATGCTTCGGGGAAGGAAGAAGGGTCAAGTGATTTTTTTATTTTTCTAAAAAGACTTTGAAAAGTCGTTCTAGATTTGTTATATTTCTGAATCTTTTCTGATATGTTTGTAATAATGCATTCTAGATTTTCTTTTGTTGTCAACTTCTTATCCTTCTTCAATATTTTTCTAAACTAGAAGTAATTAGATGATTTAACGTTATTTTCCACATTACATCTGCTATTAGTGGTTTTAAGTAATTCCTATTAATAGTTAAAGATTTGACTATTTTAAGGTAATGGAAAAAAGGAAGGAAAGAGTAAGGAAAACTTGTTATTTTTTCTTACTATATTTTACAGCTTGTTTCACAAACTCATAATAGGGTGGAGAGGGTATTTGTGGTCTAGATTGAAATTCAGGATGATATTGAGTTGCAATGAAACAAGGATGCGAAGGAATTTCTAAACATTCCATTCTACGGTCGTCTTCAGATCGTCCAGAGAAGATTAATCCTGCTTCTGTCAATTTCTCTATAAAAACGGGATTAACTTCATAACGATGCCGATGACGTTCTTCAACTACACTTTTACCATAAATATTGAAAAAACGTGTATCTGGTAAAAGATGAACAGAATGATTTCCTAATCTCATTGTTCCACCTTTATCAGATATATCGTGTTGTTCAGGTAAAAGGTCAATAACAGGAAATTCAGTTTTCTGATTATTTTCCGTGGTGTTTGCTCCTTCCATTTTACATACGTTTCTTGCAAATTCTATTACGGCATGTTGAAACCCAAAACATATTCCAAGAAAAGGAATATTGTTTTCTCTTGCATATTTTATTACTGCAACTTTTCCTTCAGCTCCTCTGAAACCAAAACCTCCTGGAACTAAAACTCCGTCGTATCTTTGTAATTCTTTGATACATTGTGGGTCCTTTTCATAATTTTCGGTTGATATAAACTCAATATTTACTCTAACATTATTATGCGCAGCGGCATGTTTAAGAGCTTCTTTTACACTTATATAGGAATCTGACAAACGTGTATATTTACCTGGAATTGCAATATTTATTGTCTTACCATCGAACAGAAAGCGCTCAATCAGTTTTTCTTCTTCTACCCAATCTGCTGCGATATTTTCATATCCCAACATGAGGCTCAAAGTCGAGCCTAATCCTTGTTTGTCCAAATAAATAGGAGCGTATAGGACATGATCCAAGTCAGGTAAAGAATACACTGCATTTGCTGGAACATCACAAAACATCACTATTTTTTCTTTTGATTTCTCTGTTAAAGGATTAGTTCCTCTTGATACAATCATATCAGGTCTTAATCCCATTGACTGAAGTTCCCTTACAGCATGCTGACTAGGTTTCGTTTTTTGTTCATTTACATTTGGAGGTTCCATAACATAAGTCACTAACAATAACAGAGAATCTTCTTTTGGTATTTCTCTTCTTAATTGTCTGATCGCTTCGAGAAAAGGTTGACTTTCTATATCTCCAATTGTTCCTCCTACTTCAATAATAAGCACGTCTAATTCTTTATCACGTTCTCCAACTATTTTTATTCTTCTTTTTATTTCATCTGTTACATGGGGGACAACTTGTACTGTTTTTCCTAGATATTCTCCCTTTCTTTCAGCTTGAATAACGGAAAGATATACTTGTCCTGTTGTTATATTTTGGTCACCTTGCATTTCTAAGCCCAACATTCGCTCATAATGACCGAAATCAACATCAAGTTCGGACCCGTCAGCGGTAACGTACGTTTCGCCATGTTCTATTGGATTCATTGTTCCTGCGTCAAGATTGAGATAAGGATCAATTTTTATAACACTAACTCTTTTCCCTCTAATTTGCATATTTCTTCCTATTGCAGAGGTAACAACCCCTTTTCCTAAACCGGATATCAGTGCTCCACAAACAAAAATGTATTTAGGCATAAAACCAAATAAAAAAACCAAATATAAGTTTTAGTGTTAATGAGGAAATAACTCATCTTATATCTTCAATGTCGTGTTTTACCATTTCTTTCCATTTTTCGACTATCGTAGCAACTAAGTCAAATAGCCATGTTTCTTCTGGCGTCATATTCCTTGTCGAAGTTGTAATGTTTTTTCCCTTTTCTGCTATCTTGAGCAGTTTTGAGAGCCGAAGTGTCATAAATTTTCTCATCTCTCTTTCTAAGAATTCTTTTTCTCTATAAGTGAGAAAACGTGTACCTTCTTTTAGAGATTTGAAAGTATCATTTACATAAAGATAAAAATATTTGTCTAGTTCTTGTAATTTTGAGTTATGTTGTTCTTCTTCTGCTAGTTTATTCACGATTGGATAGTTTATCTCTACGGGGATGTCGAAATTAATTAGCCCTTCTTTCACTAACATAAGAGCTATCCAAAAAGGAAGTTTCGTTATTGCTCCTCTTTTAAAGTAGAGTTTTCTATCACCTATGTCAATAGGTTCGGAATCTTTGACACATTTAACAGAAACTTCATTCTCCATAAAATCGAATTGTATACGTTTCAGTGTTTTAGCTGAGAATTCATCTATTTCTGTCATTAACAAATAGAATTTGTTAAAGTTTTTTAAAGTATTGTTAGCATCTTTTCTATCAAAAAGGTAAGTCTATGAATTATTTAGCTGAAGTAATAGTCTAACGACTTTTGTTTCACATTTTTTTCTTCTTCCTCTAATTCATTTTCCTCACTTTCGGAAGATTTTATACCTTGCAATAAATCATCAGATTTCTTTGATCCCAGAAGATAGTCATAGATAGACTTTACTATCTCTTTTCCGAAACCAGATAAGGCGAGAATATCTTGAGGATTAGCTTGTTTTAATAGATCTAAAGTTTTATACCCTTTATCAAACAACATTCTAGCTCTAGCTCGTCCTATTCCTGGTATCTGCACCAAGTCTAATAATTCCTCTTTAATTCCACCAGATATCCGTTGATGAAGGTTATTAGCTTTCATTGACAGTTCAGTATATCCCAACAACTTTGCAATTTCTACTGTCGCATAAAGTATCCATTCTGCGTTTGAAACAATAGCATAAACATCTCCACTGCCTATTCCATATCTTTCAAGTATTATTTCTTCTGAAACCTCATTTATCCAATCGCGTAGAATTAGAGCTGTTTTAGTTTCACTTAAAAAAAATTCTAAATCCATGGCATTAGTGGGAAGTTCTGTCAGAAATTCGTCTACATGGTTATTCACATAGTTCATCAATGGGTGTTGCTCATCACGTTTTACTGTACTATTCCTAACATCTGGAGTGGCACATATAAGTTGCAGAAAGCTCATATCTGTTACTAGTCCTGGAGCCATAGATTTACCTTTTACCAGACCTGATCGAATAGTTATAGCACTGAAAGGGTCTACATAAAGTTGGCTTACTCTTTTTCCAAAACGTGTAGCGATTAGAAAATCCATATCTTTTTTAATTAACCCTTCTTCTCGAAGAAATGTTATAACTTTAGAAAGAATGGATGCTATATATGATGAATCTTGCTGATACCCATAAAATGTTTGGCTAAAAAAATCTTTAAGTTCTTCATCAGTTTGACAGTTTTCCGATGCTATTTGCCCTAAGATTATACTTCTTAATGCAGGTTCAGAAGCAAGTTTGGATTCTATATCCTCGGTGTCAGACAGTATATAACGTTCAAACAGTTTTTTCGCTTCATGTTCGTTTGAAGTAAAGATGATACTATCACCCTCAGTATCGTATTGGGGTCTACCAGCTCTACCTGATTGCTGCTTATATTCTAGCACAGGAATAGGATGACTTCCAATTGTGATATCATAACGATATACGCTCTTAATAATAACATAACGAGCAGGGAGATTCAAACCAGCTGCTAAGGTTGGAGTGGCAGAAAGTATTTTTATGTTACCAGCTTTAAATTCATCTTCTACAATTCTTTTTTGTGAAGGGCTTAAACCTGCATGATGATAAGAAACTCCGTCAAGTACCATTTCAGCAAGTTCTCTTGATTGTTTTGTTTTTTCCCCTTTTGTTAATATACGTTCTTTTGCCAATTGTAAAGCATCTTTCTCTTCTTGTGTTAATCTTTTCCTTACTCTTATTGCTAATTTCTTGGCTGTAGATTCAGCCATGCTTCTAGTTGTTCCAAAAATGAGCATTTGATTTTTTGCTATGAGAATGTTTTCTATTAGATTGTTAAAGTTATCAGCATAATGAGAGGAAAGTTTTTTTTCATACCCATCTGCATATTTGATAGTTGAACCGAAGAGTACTCCTTCATTGAGTTTTACTGGCCTCCAATCGCTATAGACCAACTCTGCTTCTAACCATCGTGCTATTTCATCTGCATTTTTGATAGTTGCACTCAATGCTACAATTTGTGATTGAGTCAATTGTCGAAGTTGAGCTAAAACGACCTCTAAAATAGGTCCTCTTGAACCATCATTTATTAAGTGAACTTCATCAGCTATTATTAATCCTATATTATTGATCCACTTCGCTTGATGTCTTATTGCAGAGTCTACTTTTTCATTTGTAGCAATTATTATGTCAGCATTAATAGCTGATCTATCTTCTGTATCATAGTCACCAGTTAAAATAACTGTCCTCCTTTTTAGTGGTTTGAAAAATTCATTAAATTCATTAAATTTTTCGTATGCAAGTGCTCGTAAAGGAGAAAGATAGAGTACCTTAAGGTTTTTTTCTTGCACACATTTCATTGCAGCAAGAATTCCTAAAAGAGTTTTTCCTGAAGCTGTAGGGATAGCGACAACAAGATTGTTATCTTCTAATAAGCCCTTATTTATTGCTTCTGCTTGTGGAGGGTAGAGTTCAGTAATGTTTTTTTCTCTTAATTGATTGATTAATGTTTCTGGTATGGGTAATGAAGCAATCTCCATCTATTTTAACTCCTTATTTTATTACGTTCTACTTTGCTTGATTTTTACGTGTTATACTTAGTTCTCTTTTAACACTCTATTTGAGTATTTGTACATATCCTTGACTTGGTTCATATAATGTTCCATCATTTCGTAGTTTTTCAATTAACCTTTCTACTGATTCTTCGGGGATATTTTGTTCTTGTGCCATTTTAATTATTTTTGACACTTTCACTGCCCCAGATTTAGTGTTTTGAGATTCATCACGTATTAAATCGAGGATTATTTGCATATTGGAACGCGATTTCTTTGTTGTTCCTGAAAGAAGGTAATCTATATCTACACTTCCAGTCAAAGGATCTCTACTCACTTGTTCTAACGAAGTGGTAAGGATTTTTATTGCTGCTTCAACATGATCTATCGTAACATCACTTTTTAAAGCCATTTTGGCTTGAGCTTCAGATAGACGGATAATAGCCTCTAAATACCGAGGTGTAATAGCTATAGACTGTTCATCTGGTTTATTTCGTAATTGAAGATAAAAATCTTCTATACGATTGATTGCTTCATCGGTAAGAGTAGGTTGCACTTGTTGTTTAGCATAACTGATATATTTACGAAGCAATTCAAGCTCAACTGGTGGTTCAGCTTCACTTAACGTATGTCCACGGCGCAATTCTAAAATATGACGAGCCATATGACGATCTCTCTCAGAATCAGGGCGATCCTTAAGAACAAAAATAAGGTCAAAACGGGAGAGAATAGTAGGAGGGAGGTTGATATTTTCAGCAGGAGGACGGGATTCTTCATATCGACCAAAACGAGGATTAGCAGCAGCAACAATAGCCGTACGAGCATTTAATTGGGCAACAATACCAGCTTTGGCTATACTAACGGTATTATGGAGCACAAGCCCATGACTGAGGAAGTTCTCTGTTGGTTCTATAGTTACATCATACACCCATTCTGTTGCAAATTCCCCTTCATTCTTTATTTTCTCTATCTTGTTGACTCTTAACCATCTTAATTTGAGATAGCCTTCTATTTTTTCTAACTTATCTTTTACTCTTTCTAGTTTGTTTTGTGCTACGAGTGCATATTTATTTATCAAATCTTCTCTATCTTCTTGTTCATATTTATTTAAATTAGGACGAGATAGACCAATATTTTTAGCCATTTTAGTTTTAGAGTATCCCAAAAAAGTTCTAAGATCTTTAGCTTTTGTAAATTGACCTATTTTATGTGTGATTTCTTCATACCTTGCTTTTATTTTGTTGCAATATTCATTTATCACTTCAATAGTTATTCCGTAGTTATCCTTTATATGTTGATGGAAATATCCGTCGTAGGGCAACCCTAAATCATGAAATAATCTGATAATTAGTGTACGAATTTCAGTTGGAAGAACATCGTGTTTTCTGTCTGAATTTCGACTTTTATTTACTATTTTCATTACTTTATTATTGTTTTCAAAATTATCAATTATTTGAGAGCAGAAGCTTTCGATGCTATCTCCTCTGATATACACTTTATATCTTGTTCTAACACTTTTGTTTTTCTCTTTCCCAAAAGAGTATTTTTCCTTTGATATTCTTGAATTTATCCCTAATGTAAGGAGTAAATCTTGAATATCATATGCTAAACCCTCTGATGAGGTAGAATAAGAAATTGATGTGCTTTCAATTGATCCATCACCCAAAAAAGCTGCTTTCAAAAAACTTATTCTTTTTTGTTCATCTACACAGAATATTTTTCTATCTATACGTTTTTCATAACTCTTTTGCATCATTTCAGGAAAGTTCTCGACAAGATAATTGTAAACATCTGTAGAAACGATGCGAACAGCGTTATTTTCTTTTGTGTAACCTAGTGGTTCAATATTAAATGTGTTCTTGATGCAAGTAATCATGTCATCAATTATCTTAGGGTCAGTATTGCTTAATCCTACTTCTGAGGATGA
>CAZEQQ010000107.1:0-7773 GCA_964514425.1 uncultured archaeon | reverse complement strand
CCAATTGGAATGGTTCATAAGGTTTTATGGTGGGAGTTCCCCATTTGCCATCTTTATATTCCATAAAAAACATATGATCAGTGAAAACCTTACCAAATCCTAATTCGGAATCAGGAATTTTGGGTTTCTTTTTCTCTTCTGGACATTGAATAATTTGAAAGGTATATTCCATGGTCATTTGAGTAAGTAAAGCTTGGTATAATATAAGTTTTATTCAATAGATAGAGAATAATAACAGATAATTCAATACCAAAATAGAATTTAAGGCAGTAAAAAAGGAAAATTAATAAATGGAAAATAAAAAAAATTAGTGTTATCCACTGACAGCTTTTTTTCTTGTTGTGGATTTAGTATCGTTTTTAGCAAGTTTACGAATAAGACTAAGATTTAATTGGTCATCGGAAGTAAAAAAAGTTCTAGGAAAAAGAAAACTGATAATGAATGAACCAATAAAAGCAGCAACGAGAATTAAAAGAAAAATTACTATTTGATATATAGCAGCTTCAATTGGATTTAATCCGCCAATAATCATTCCACTCATTAAACCGGGGATATTTACGATACCTAAGACTGCAACGCGACTAGTTGTTGGAACTAAACCTGCACGAAAAGATTCTTGCAAAATAGTTTTAATAGTGTTTCGAGGCTGATCACCAAGTGCTAAAGCAGCTTCAATCATTCCTTCAGATTTAATAATATCAGATTTCATCCTTTCCATTGTAATCTGTCCAATAACCATAGAGTTTGCTAAAACCATAGAACCCATAGGAATTACAAATTCTCCTGTGGTTTTTATAGGTAAGTTAACATCCCATTTTCCTATTACAAAGAGTGTGACATGTTCAGTATAAGGAATTAACCCTGAAAAGATAGCAAAGGTCATAACAATTAACCCTCCTCCTGTGATCGCAAATAAAGCTATTCTAAAAGCTCCTGGGTAGTTTAAAGTTGTAGCTGTTGTATACGATGCAAATACACACATAATGAAAAGAACGAGATAGAGAAGAAGTAGACTATCCACACCAAATATGAAAATAAGAATAGAACCCATAAGAATGATTTGAATAAAACCTCTTGCAAAACTAACTAAAAACATTTGCTCCATATTGATTTTTTGCTTTTTCGAAAATAAAACAAGTAAGCCTAATAATAGTAGAGAAAGAATTAATCGTAAAATTACGGAACCTTGAGAAAAAGTCTCGTAAATAGTTGTGAGAATTTCTATTATGTTTGTCATTTTTTATCACCTTGGTTTTTTTGAAAGAAAGAAAGAATTTGTGTTTCATCATATTTCTCAAAAAATTCTTTTGTAGGAATCTTTTCATTCAACTGTTGGTCTTTAAAAAATAGAATTTCATCAGTTAACTTTTTTGTTTGTTCTAAACTATGAGTAACAATAATAATTTTAATTCCTTCTTTTGCTAAATTCTTGATTGTTGCTTCAAGTATTTCAGCAGAAGAAATATCTAATGAACTAGTAGGTTCATCTAAAAGTAATGTATTAGGTTGATTTGCTAAACTCCGAGCTACGTTCACACGTTGTTTTTCTCCACCTGAAAGAGTAGCAACATCTCTCTCTAAAAAAGAATCATCTAAATTCACTCTTTCTAAGAGTGCTATTAGTTCATTTTCACTATACTGGATATTCCAAACCTTTGGACCATAAAGAAGATTGTGTTTAACTGAACCAGAAAATAAATTTGGTTGCTGTTGAACAAGTCCTATTTCCTTTCTAATCTGTCTAGGATCTAATTGATCATAATTTCTTCCTTTATAATAGATTTTACCTGTTGTAGGAGTGATAAGTCTGTTCATTAATCTTAGAAAAGTGCTTTTACCCGCTCCTGAGGGACCAATAACTCCTGTTATTTTTCCTGAATTGAGTGTAGTGGTAATGCCTTTAAGAATAATTGAGTTATCTACTAAAAAAGAAATATTATCAAGTTCGAATAAATGACTTGCTTCTATTTTACTGATATTTTCCATGAAATCATACCTCTCTTCTCTCTTTTATTAATAAAGTTGATTGTTGGTAAACTTCCGACTGATGGGATGAGTTTTCTTACCAAGTTTGTGAAAAATGAAACTACTATTACACATTTTTACTTTATTTTAGATTTTGTGTCTTTCTTAGCTGTTCTTACAATAAATTTAAAATCGAGTTCAATACCTTTGGATATATTACTCAAAGGTGAATTATATGGTAGAACGTAGTGTTAATTGTACAGAATGTAATCCTTGGGAACAAGCAGTTAAACAGTTATATAAAGTTGCTAAATTAATTGATTTAGATGAAAATATTCTAAATATTTTAGAAAAACCAGTCAGAATTATAGAAACCAATTTTCCAATAACTATGGACGATGGAACAGTTAGAGTCTTTCAAGGTTTTAGGGTACATCATACAGAAATATTTCCAAATAAAGGAGGAATAAGATTTAGTACAGACGTTACAAAAGAAGAAGTTCAAGCTTTAGCTATGTGGATGTCATGGAAATGTGCAATAGCAGGTTTACCTTATTCTGGAGCTAAAGGAGGAGTATTGTGTGATCCAAGAAAACTATCCTTAGCAGAAAAAGAAAGAATCACTCGTCGATATACTTACCAAATGATGAGAGTATTTGGACCAAAATTAGACATTCCTGCACCTGATATGAACACATCCGCAAAAGAAATGGCCTGGATTTATGATACATATAGCATGAATATAGGCTACTCAGAACTAGGAGTTGTCACAGGAAAGCCTGTAGAATTAGGAGGATCACTCGGACGAGCTTCAGCTACAGGTCATGGAGTATATATTATTACTCGAGAAGCACTAAAAAGAATGAATATGTCTTTAGACAAAACAACTATTGCAATACAAGGATTTGGTAATGTAGGTTATTGGTATGCACACTTTATGAGCACCAATGGAGCAAAAGTTGTTGCTATAGCAGATTATAAAGGAGCGATTTATAATAAAGAAGGGTTAGACATCGAGAAATTATTCAGTTATGTTTACGAAAATGAAGAAAATAAAGCTAAATCCGTTGTAGGCTTTCCTGGATCGGAAGAAATTAATAACCGCGAATTCTTTGGCTTAGAGGTTGATGTTTTAGCTCCTTGTGCTTTAGAAAGTCAAATAACAATCAACAATGCAGAAGACATAAAAGCAAAATTGATAGCAGAAGGAGCAAATGGTCCTACAACCCCTGAAGCTGATGAGATATTAATAGAAAAAGGAATAACAATTCTACCTGATGTTTTAGCTAATGCAGGAGGTGTTGTAACTTCATATTTCGAATGGGTACAAGGAAATGATGCTTTATTCTGGTCTGAAGAAGAAGTACATAAGAAATTAGAAGAACTAATGGTAAAAGCTTACACAAAAGTAATAACCAAAGCAGAGGAAAATAACTGGAAAGATCTAAGAATGGCAGCTTATGCAATTGCTGTAATGGATATTGCAAAACAAATGGAGTTAAGAGGAATTTATCCTTAACCCAAAAAACAAGAACTAGAATAGAACTGGAGAAAATACTTTCTCTTCTTTTTCTTTTTTGATATAAAGGATTATTAATTTGTGACGCAAAGAAATTCAAAATAAACTAAAAATAGTAATTTTTATTCTAAAATAACTGCTTTAATCTCTTTTATAACTTCTTCTTCTGTTGAAGCAAAAAGGTAAGCAATTGCTTCATAACCCTCTGCACCTTTATCTAACAACCACTGTAAATTGTTCAGTTTTCTCTCCTTTTCTAATTGAGGTAAAGTTTGTGCTATATTGGTATCAAATTTTTCAGTTATAATGAATCTTTTCTTTTTTCGTTTTAGAACTTCAGAGAGAGTCGGTTTGTTCTTGATGCTAACCACCCATGTAATTGATGGATTTAGTTGTTGCATTTTGATAAGTAAAGGAGATATTGTTTTAGAAGTTCCAAATTCAGGTTCTCTCACTGTAGCTATAGTGTTTTTTACTTTGATAATTCTACCAGGTATACTTGCAACATCATCTAAACTTTGAGCATTTTTTACACAATGACCTACCTGAGAACCTATTTCAGGTACCCATTCTGTGAATTGAGGGAGAGTAGAAAGTTTAATTATGAGTTCTCGAATCTCTGTAAGAATTATTGTTCTTTCTGATAATGAAGGAAGATTACCAAAACCTGAACAAATATCACAATTTTGGAAACTAGAAAGTTCAGGAATCATTTTTTTGTGCTCTACACAAATTGGGCCTGCTATACGTAATCTTTTACAATTTGTACAAATTGTTCTCATAATAGTAGGCATGGAGGTTTTCTTCATAATCATAGAAGCAATTTCTTTAGCATAAAGACTGAGATGCATCTCTAAAGGGTCGTCCAAACAGGTAACTTTGCGCTTGAGATAAGATTGGATAACAGGTTGTTTCACACTAAAAATTTCTGCTATCTCCATTTGTGTTAGTCCCTGTTCCTTTAAGATATGAGCCACTCTGATTCTTAAATTTGGTAACATCGAAGAAGCAACATATTCGCAAGGTAACCTCATGATTCATCACTTTACCATTTCATATAAAAAGAATAAGAAAAAGCAAAAAAATTAGGAAAACATTGCTTTAATGTCTTCCTCTGGTGTGGTGATTTGCTTAATTCCAAATTTTTCTACTAAAATGTCAACTACATTGGGTGATAGAAAAGCTGGAACTGTGGGACCTAATCTAATATTTTTGACACCTAATGCCAAAAGAGATAAGAGCACAATGACAGCTTTTTGTTCATACCATCCTATATCAAAAGCAAGAGGAAGTTCATTCACAGAAACCCCTACAGTTTGAGCTAACTCTAAAGCTAAAACTGCTAAAGAATAGGAATCATTACATTGACCAGCATCGATTATACGTGGAAATGGACCAATATTACCCAAATCTAAATGATTGTAGCGGAACTTAGCGCAACCAGATGTGAGGATTATTGAATCTTTAGGTAATTGTTCTGCAACTTTGGTAAAGTATTCACGTTCACGCAATCTACCGTCACAGCCACTCATAACAACAAATTTACTTACTAATCCCTTTTGAACAGCATCTAAAATAGCTTCCTTTGAAGAGAGAAGTGTAGTACGTGCAAAACCAATAGGCACTTTCTTCATAGGTGTTTCTTCAAGATTGCCAATTTTAAGCGCTTGCTCAACCATTTGACTGAAATCTTTTGGTTTACCATTTTCTCTATTTGGTATATGTGTTGCTCCAGGCCAAGCGACCAATCCTGTGGTGTAGATACGATCAAGATAAGAATCTTTAGGTTTCTGGATACAATTTGTAGTCATAAGAATAGGTCCTGCAAAAGCTTCGAATTCTTTTTGTTGATTATACCAAGAAGTACCATAGTTACCAATCAAATGAGAGTATTTCTTTAGTTTGGGATAAGCATTAGCAGGAAGCATTTCACCATGAGTGTAGATATTAATACCTTTACCTTCAGTTTGAATTAATAATTCTTCTAAATCCAACAAATCATGACCACTAACAAGTATTCCTGGAGCTGGAAGAGTTCCCCAATTAGTTTCAGTTACCTCAGGATCTCCATAAGATTCAGTATTAGCTTTGTCTAACAAAGCCATAACTTTGACACCATGATTACCTGTTTCTATAACCAAATTGTACAATTCATCAACACTAGCATCAGTCAAAATAGTAGCTAAAGCTCGATGGATGAAGGAAAAGATTTCTTCGTCTTTATAGCCCAAAATATATGCATGATCAGCATAAGCTGCCATCCCTTTCAAACCGATAAGAACTAAATTCTTGAGAGAACGAATATCAACATTTAATTCGGACAGAACTCCTACCTCAAATCCTTTAGCCTCAAAATCTGAACGAGTAGCATTTTCTTTGTACCAAATAGCTGCTTGTGGAATTTTTTCTTCGAACCTTTTACCATGTTTAGATTCATAAGCAACGAAGAATTTCTCTTTCATTTGATCTCTGACCTTAAAAGCCTTCCAGATTAACTTCTCAATTCTTTCTGCATCAAAATTAACATTCGTGATAGTTGTAAATAAGCCTTCAAGAACAAATCTATCTACTTCTTCATCGATAACATCGATTTTTCTTGCTTCATTAGCATAGAACCCTATGCCTCTCACAACATAAAGTAACATATCTTGTAAACAAGCTACATCTGCGGTTTTTCCACATATTCCTTTAATTGTACAACCTTCATTTTTTACTGTTTCTTGACATTGAAAACAAAACATACTCATATTCTTCACCTTTTTTAATCTAACAATCTTTTCTGACCTTCTAAGGCTTTAATCTTAGAAATCTCTTGACTTACTTCTAAAGTGCCTAAATAGTCTCCCTGCTCATTTCTTACTGGGAAATAACGGATATGAATGAAATTTCCTCCTAATTGGATCCAAAATTCAGCATTATCTCTTTTTCCTTCTTTAAAATCGTTCAAAATTTGGTTAACAACGTGAATACTCTTCTCAGGATGGCAGTTTTGAACATTACGACCAATAATAGCTGGGCTACGAACAAAGATTCTCTCTGGAGAGTTGCTGAAATATTGGACATTGTCATCTTTATCAACAAACGTGATATCTACAGGTAAAGTACGGAAAATAGCATCAACCACTTCATGAGTGAGAAAACCAGTAGGAAAATTCCAGCGATTGTTAGCTTTTTCCTTTGTTTCAGCACTTACAAGTATTTGCCCTTCTTTGAAAGGATTCTCTTCGACATTAGGTGTAAAACAACAATACCCTATCTCATCAAAATTCTCTCTGATAAGTTTCCATTCATCATGAGTGATGACTTGCATGGCTGTGGGATAAAGAATTTTATTTTCTTTCATAAAATGATTGGTTAATTTTTCTACTAATGCTATACTTTTCCCTTCTAACTGCTCACTAAAAGTCATTCGATCCATAGTTCGACCTTGTTCAATAAACGCGAAAAGCTCTCTTTCTATCTCTCGTATCTCATCATGTTCTGACCACATTATTGCAGGAGGTTTAGTAACACCATGTTTCTCTAAATAGGGAAAAAGAACATTTTCTTCTCTTTGATAATGCTTCACTGCTTCTTTGAAATGGGTGATTATACTCTGTATATCCATGTAAAGCTGAATCTTTTTTTCCTCTTCAACAGTTTTTAGAGAAATAGCCTTCTCTCTTAAATTTCTAGCAAAGTTCAAAAGTTGATTATGTTCTCCCATTAAAATGTTAATAGGATGTCCTTGTGGAGCTAAGTCTTCATTTGCATCTAATGCTTCTTTAAATAATTCAAGATGAATCTCGCACATTCCACGAATATCATCGAGAGTGAAACCTTCCTTAAATAATTTTTCTTCAACTTTAACAATCTCTGTTTCTGATAAAGTTTTTAGAAATTCTTTAAACTCCTTCTTAACTGCAATAACATCCTCTCCTTTATGTAGCTTTTTTATGAGCTCTTTTACCTTTTCAGTTCGTTTTATCTCCTCATTTTTCATAAAATCACCAAATTATATGCCACCTATATAGGTGAGCATTATATCATATATAAACATTATGGTTTGTTTAGGAGATAATACCAAGGAATTCGTGAAGCGCAAAAAATACAGAGAAATGGAAGTGAATGATAAAAGTGAAGTCCAAAAAATAGTATTGTTCTGTAAAAAATTTAGTTCTGTTAAGTAATATAACTTTAAATTTTATACTTTAAATTATTTTTGAATATGATCGTTGATGGAGCTCGTTGATGGAGCTTATGAATTGGACTATGATAAAAATAACGAAAAACTAATAAGCAGATATACT
>CAZEQQ010000106.1:0-7787 GCA_964514425.1 uncultured archaeon | reverse complement strand
GTTACATTTTTAATTGTTTATTCTTTTCTCGTATTATGTCTTCAGAATTGATAGAAAAATTATCTAGAATTCCTCAACATTATCTTCCTATTCTCAATCATAAAAAGGACAAAATCGCTTTTTATTGGGATACTACAGGTCGTTTAGAACTTTATATAATGAGTTTAGAAACTAAAGAAGTTAAACAAGTTAGCCATGGTGAGGTTCCTCGTGCTTTACGTTCTGGTTTTGTTTGGAGAAGAGATGATCAAGCCATCATTTTCGCTAAAGATCAAGATGGTAATGAACAGCATAATCTCTATGAAATTAATGTTGAAACAAGTGAAGTTAGACAGTTAACAGATACACCAAAATTTCAAGAACATGCTATCGATACAAGTCCTGATGGAAAATATTTGTTATTCATGTCTACTCGAAACGGTCAAATGAATTTGTTTACTTACAACTTTGAAACGGAAGAAGTTTCCGAACTAACAAATATGGAAAGACCTATTTCTCGCGCTCTTTGGAGCCACGACAATGAGTTTATTCTCTTTAATTACAATGATACTCAAGATTTACGTAATAATGACATTTGGGTGATGAAAAGCGATGGATCGGAACAAGGAAAATTGCTTTCTTTGTCTGAAGGTTCAAGAGATACTTTTACGAAATTATCTCTAGATAGCAAAAAACTACTGCTTAATTCAAACTTTAAGGGTAACAGTGTTATTGGAGTGTATGACTTTGACACAAATGAAACAACTTGGCTTAGTGATGGCACAACAGAACAAGAAGGAGGAGAATTTACTCCAGATAATAATAAAGTTCTCTGCTTAGAAAACACTAAAGCTACAATCAAACCAGTTGTCTACACCATAGAAACAGGGGAAAAGCAATACTTAGAATTTCCAGAGGGAATTGCCCTCATTAATGGTATTCTTCCTACTTTACATATTTTAATTACTTTGAACACTTCTTCTTCCCCAAGCATGCTCCTTCTCTACAATTTATTAGATCATTCTTATGAAACACTAATTTCTCCAGATTTAAGTAGCTTTGATGAAAAATTCTTTGTTTCCGACGAATACATCGAGTACCCTTCTACAGATGATCTAACTATTGGAGCTATTCTCTATAAACCAAAAGATATAACCGCTACAGAAAAATACCCTGCATTGATTGATGTCCATGGTGGTCCTATGGCACAATATTTCCGTAGTTTTAATATGTTTGATCAGATTCTCGCTAACGAAGGATTTGTTGTTATAAAACCTAATTTTAGAGGTTCAACAGGATATGGAAAAGAATTTATGGAGATGAATATTAAAGACATAGGAGGAGGAGATTTACAAGATGTTGTTGCTACTGTAGATTATCTTAAAACTTTAGATTACGTTGATTCTACTCGGATAGGGATTTATGGAGGCTCTTATGGCGGATATATGACCTTTCTTGCTACAGTTAAAAAACCAGACTTATGGAAAGCAGGAGCAGCTTTAGTAGGTATAACTGACTGGAAGTTGCTCTATGAAGAAAGTATGCCTCATTTCAAGTACTATTTAGAACATCTTTTCGGAAAACCTGAAGAAAATGCTGATTTATACTTTGACCGTTCACCTTACAATTTTGTGGAAAACCTTCAATGTCCTCTTCTTATTTGGCACGGAACAAATGACCCTCGTTGTCCTATCTCTCAAGCTAGAATCTATCGCGACAAGCTACTTGAACTAGGCTGGGAAGACAAAGAAGAAGGCGAGAGATCTTTTGAATATATTGAATACGGAGATATAGGTCATGGTGGGTCTAGTGACCAAGAATATAGAATTAGAACCTTTAGAGTTATTTTAGATTTCTTCAAAAGGAGAATCTAATTCCCACAACTTTTCTTTTTTCTTTCCTATCAGAGATGAATACTTAAAAAATAGATTTTCAATCATTCATTTAACCTTAAGATATTTCCTTAGGTATGGTTAGTATAAATTCAGTGCTTTCATCATTGGAAAACACTGTTATTTCCCACCCATGAGATTCTACTATTTTTTTGATGAGTGTTAACCCATGTCCTAACCCTGCTCCTGTGCTGAATGACTTTTTAAACATTTTTTTCAGATTTTTAGATTCTATTTTTACACCATCATTTCCTATTCTTATAATCTTTTTATCTTCATTATCATCCATTTTTACCCAAATATTTTTTGGCTTTCCATGTTTTATAGCATTGTCAAAAAGGTTTGTAAATACTTGTCCCATCTTTGTTTCGTCACACGAGTAGAAACCTAGTTCATCTTTTGTAAAATGAATATATTTAGGAATAACTACTAAAGCTAGTTTTTCTACCATTTCGTCAAAACTAATATTTTTTTCAACTTTTAACTTCATTCCTATTTCTACTATGGATATGCTCTTTTCTATCAAATTATACATGAGTTTTATTCTTTCTTGAACTACTTGCATCAATTCTTGATCATTTGTGTTAAGATAGAGGTTTAAGTATCCTTCTACTACCGTTAAAGCATTAATTATATCATGACTTATAAAACTTACAAACTCATTCAATTCATTTTTTTGCATCCTTAATTTTCTTTCATTTTCCATAGTTTTTCTTACTTCTTTGATTAGGCTTAAGTTTTTCTTTTTTATTTCTCTCTCTAATGTTATCCTTGTTGCAATATCAGATAATTCTTGTCCTATTAGTAAAAATAAACTTTGCTCTTCTACTGGTAACTCTTCTTTTTCGCAACCAATAAGAACTAAACAGTCATTCATTCCACCTCTTTTTATTATAGGAATGATAACTAACGATTGGATCGAACATTCTTGCTTTGTTTTCTTTGTTGTAAACCAATTACTATAATCTTTTCCTTCCACAATTTTAGGTACAGTTTCTCCTCTCTTGTATGAACTAAAAATCATTCTATTAACTGCTCGTATTTCATTAGGTTCTAAAAGTTCATGTAAGTTTTGTTCAAATATTAGTAAGGGGTTATTTTTTTCATCCATGGAATAATATAATCCTGCATCAAACTCTAAAAGATTTACTAGCTCTAATACAACTTTTTCTGCTAATTCGTTTTCATCAACAGAGGTATTCCCAATATTAATTATCTTATTGAGAACATAAAGTTCAAAATTCTTCTGTTCTAACTCCTTTTCCATCCTTTTTGATTCTGTAATATTTCTTATTATCATAAAAATAGTATTTTCTTCGTATCGGCCAATTATTTCTGGCACCAATTGTATATTATAAGTGCTTACTGCATCCTTTCCTTTTTCTTCAAAATCCCATTTTAGTACTATATTTTTAGTTAAAGCTTTTAACACATTATTTTTGATATCTTCTTTTGCTTCATCAGAAATACTTAGAGATTCTATTGTTTCTCCTATCATTTCTGAAGGATCTTGATTGAACTCTTTTTTTATTGCTTCGTTGATGAATAATACTTTTCCTTCTTTACTTATCCTTGCCACTATATCCGGACTTGTTTCTAATAGTGTTTTCAACTCATTTTCTGTTTGTACTAACTCTGTTATATCATGTATGTAACCTTCTAAATGAGGTTTTTTACATTTCTTACAATAAAGAGCTATCCCTTTTTCCCAGACCCATTTTATATCCCCATTTGCAGTTTGTATCCTATATTTTAGCGTAAAGCGCTCTTTTTTTTCTATAGCTTTAGTAATTTCAGTCCATACATACTCACGGTCTCTTGGATCTATTAATTGACCATATGATATTTTTGCATTTTTTATCAAATCTACCCTTTTATAACCTGTTAATTCTTCGATTTTTTTACTTATATAGAGCATTGTCCAATCTTTATCAAATAAACATTTATACACTGTACCTGGCAAATAGTTAATTAATTTCGTTAAGTTAATTTTCTCTTTTCCTTTTTTACTTAACTCCACTATAGTACCTTGAACTGCCTCAGGTTTTCCCATTTCATCACAAATATTGTATAAATTTTGCTGCACCCATTTCCTCTTTCCTTGCTTTGTTATTATTCTGTAAATACTTTTATGCTTAAAATCTCTCTCTTCCTCTATTTTTTTCCCAATTGATAATACTTTTTCTTTATCTTTAGTGTAAACCAAATCTATCCATTTCTTTCTGTTTTCTAAAAATTCCTCTGGTTCATAACCTGATATTTCTTTCACTTTTCCTTGAAAGACAATTGGAGTAAAATCAAAATTACCCTTAAATATTATGCCATCATAATTTTCTATTACGGTTCTGTATTTTTCCTCACTTTCAATCAATTCTTTTTTTAGTCTGTCTATTCTCACTGTCTCATTTATTGCACTAAGAAGTTCATTAAATACAACTTTCGAGTTGGCTTCTTTTTTTATATATTTCGCTGCACCCAAGTTCAGAGCTTCTAACGCTACATTTTCACTCCTTTCTGAAGACAGAAGAATGAAAGGTATATTTATCTGCTCTTCATTTAGTTTCTTTAACAGATCTAACCCTCTTATTTTTGGCATTTGATAATCTGAAATAATTATATCAAACTTTTTTTCTTTTACTAATTTTACTACATTTTTAGGGTCATTTATCGTTTCAATTTTAAAATTCTCTCCTTTTTCCTCCTCTAGATATTTTTTTGCTATTTCTGTAAACTCATTATCATCATCTACCAATAGAACTCTAATAAAACTATTTTCTTCCCTCATGCTCTCTCCTCTATCATTGAGCTTTTTCATAGTCTTACCGTTTGTTCTTTTCAATACATCATTTTCGTTTCTCTTTATAAAATTTATCGAAGATATTTCCTGAGTAAACGATTAAAATTTTCAACTACATTTTAAAAGACTCAAGTGGATAGGTAAGTATGTAAAAAAGTTTTCTTCTTATTAAAGAAAAAGATTGCTTGTTGGTTTAGTTAGGTGAAGTAGTAATGTATTTTGATTCTTTCTTACCGCAACCTACCAAAAAAGGATAAGAATATGAAAGAAAAAGTTTGAGGTAAAAAAAGAAATTTGTTTATTCATTATATCGGGTTAGACGAGAATATTTCTGTAGTATATTCTATTTCTCCAACCTCATAAACGAAACGATAAGTGAAGACACTACCATCAGGAAGAGGAGAATTACCCGGAGTGTGATAGTTAAATCTCATAACTATGGTTCCATCACCTTGAATGCTGACTGAACTTGTTAAAATTATCTCTCCAGCTCCTTGAGTACCAGGAGGAGAGTAATCTACTCCATCAACTAATATCGCTTCAACACCATTGTTATTGTAAACTGTCCAACCTACTATTACTTTCGTTATCTCTAAGTTTTCACCTAACAAATTCTTTAATGTAACACTCATCTGTTTTCTAGCTGTATTTTCAATACTTGTGACAGTAAGTCCAGTTTCTTCAGTAGGATTATCAACTATTACTGATATTATAGTAGTATCAACAGGATTAATGTTTCCTGCATTGTCCCTTATTCTGGTTTCAACATATTTGACATCATTTGATAATGAAGTTGTATCATACTCTAAGGTCCATAAATCAGTAGCGATGTTATATTCTGCATCTGCTGATTCTCTTTGATCAAAGTAAGTAAGTTGATTAAAATTTTCATCATAGAAATTTAGGATGAAATAATTATCATCTAGTCCCGATAAATCAGTTCCTAGAACTGTGAATGTTACAATACCTTCAAGAGTTATTGGGTCATCATTTATTTTATTCAGTCCATTTACGATAACTGCAGAGAAAGCACATTCAGGTACTACATCATCCAATATAAACAGATTAAGACTATCAGAACCTTGATTACCTGCTTCATCGCGTGCAATAAGATAAACATTATAATAATCACCAGGTAAGGTTAAATGCTCTTCTTGTATTGTATATTTTCCTTCTGCTAGGGTTTCTCCTTCATCTAAATCATCAGGGCTTAACAATACACGCTCGTATTCTAGTGTACTCGTTTGAGTATTTACCAACTGTATAGTTATACGTTCAATGCTTGCACCATCACTATCATTTATAGCCCATCCTATTTGAAAGTCAACGCTTACTTCTTCATCAAGAATGTTACTATGTCTTATTTGGTATGTGTCACCTATTAATTCAACAATTACACCGTCTGCTTCAGCGGTGGGCGGAGGTACATAAGGATCCTCTCTATCATTTCCAAAGTATATTATAGTTTCCGCTTCTTGTCCTACTTCATCTGTAACTGTAAAATTAATCCTATAAGTGTCTACATCAGTAACTGGTTCAAAGATATCACCATTAATATTTTGCGTAATTAGTTTGTTGTTATAATCTTCAACAACTATATATCCCGTTTCTTCTTTCTGATATAAGGAATAATTTATTGTACTCCTAACGTATCCTCCAGTAGCAACTGCTTGAAGACTTAAAATTTCTGTAGTTTCTATACTATACCAAGTATTATTTAAGGGATTGAGAACTGTTAAGGCTAATGGTTGTACTGTGTATGAGTATCTTAGGTTTTCAGGAACAGGGATAAATGTTTCATTGTCAAAATATAATCTTATTCTAAAGATGTTTTCACCTAATGTTAAGTACTCTGAAGCATCAAATTCTACAGTTATATCGAGCCTTGCTCCAATCTCAACACCTAAATCTACGTTACCAACTAAATTAGTATCGGGTAACAATACGCCTGAATGAGCACTATTTGTGATTGTAATATTAACTTTATCAAATGCAACTCTTGCTGTTCCTACATTTTGTATGCTTAAGTATACTACATCAGCAACATCATCGCCTTTACTATCAAACCATTGTGTCCTTATTACTTCAGCTCTTGCGTCTCCTTCTAGCATCGGAACAACAATAAAATAGATCATAGCACTAGACATGACTACCAAACCAATGAGTATCACTGTTGCTATTACGGGAGAAACTGCTTTCTTCCTTTTTAACGCCTTATTCATTTTTTAACCTCTAATCTTTATTTTTATATTTTTTATTTACTGTTTTAGAATCTAATTTCTATTATTAAATATGTATACTATCCTTTACTCTAAAACCTTTTTCCTATCTTATATTAGTTGTGTGTCCTTATAAACTTGTTTTTTGTCCTAAAGCTTGAATTAATGTTCTACCAAATGACTTAAAACAATTTTTTCTTTTTTTACTTTGATAGTATGACTACTGAAAAAACTGTTTCTGTTAAAAAGCAAGCATATGTTGTTAATGATCAAATTGCTGGTTCTATTCGTTCTCTTATGGCTTCTAAAGGCAAGTTTTATTTTAACATCATGGGTTCTATTGGAGCAGGTAAGACTTTATTACTTGAGAGTTTAGCAGAGAAACTTAGTTCTCGTTATCGTGTTTTTGTCATTAATGGCGATGTTGCTACTTCTATTGACGCAGATCGCATAGCTTCTCATGGTGCTACTACTGTGCAAATTGAGACCCATGGAGGTTGTCATCTTACAGCCAGTTTGATCCAAAAAGAACTTGACAAAATCAATATTGATGATTACGATATTTTTTTCACTGAAAACGTTGGTAATCTTATTTGTCCTTCTGCTTGGGATGTTGGTGCTCAGAAGAATATTGTTGTTATTAGTATTACTGAAGGTGAGTATGTTGTTAAGAAACATCCTATCATTTTCAAGGGTGCAGATATAGCTATTATCAACAAATGTGATTTAGATGGAATAGGTTTTGATTCTAAGGTTCAAGTTGAAGATGCTAAAAAGATCAATTCTTCTATGACTGTTCTTACTACCAGTGCTCGAACGGGTTTAGGTCTTGACGAGCTTATAGCTACTTTAGGTATTTCTATGTCTTAATTTTTTTAGTGATTTTTATGCATGAATATA
>CAZEQQ010000105.1:0-7794 GCA_964514425.1 uncultured archaeon | reverse complement strand
TCACTGATAATTTCTAGAACAGAATGTCCATGATGAGTACGACGCGGCATAATAATTGCAACACGAGTAGAAGGCGCAGATAAAATAGTAACAGGATAACACAAAACCTCACCAAACTGACGTGTTTCAGTAGAAAAACCAGGAACAATTAAAGGCCAAGAACCACGGAGCATGTCAACACGATCAGTAAGTTCGGGAGAAACGCGAATGTTAAGAGTACCGGGAAAAGGAGAATAACCTAAAACACGGATAAAAGACGATTGATATTCTTGCTGTGAAACATAGTACTTACCCTCGCCTAAACCAGAAAAAACTGAACCAGTGATTGTCAAATAGGTGCGATCTGGATAAAGAGCGCGTTCAACCTCAAAAAGAAGTTGAGAAAGAAGAGTAAGACTATGTTCTGAAAGACGAACACGAGTACCGGAAGGGGAAGAATGATAGGAAAGAAGTGGGGGCGAAAGAATAGAACATTGATGAAGTAAACGAGAAGCACTTTGCTGAGAAATGGAAAGGACTTGAGCAATTTGAGAGGTAGTAAGAGAAATCTCACGAGACGAAGCGCCAAGCTGGGAAAGATAAAGAAGAAGAGAGATCTCACGACCTGATAAAGAAAAAATATCCATGATACTCACCAGTAACTAAAAAAGGAAAAAAAAAGAAATTATTAAATGTATTGAAAAAGAGAAAAAGAGAAACAAAAAAGAAATAAACGAAAGTTTTATTAGGTGAAGAAAAAAGTAAGAAAACGGCAATAAAACTGTGTTGCTATACAATTGGGTCGCTAGCTCAGCTATTTCAAAACCTGTGGATTTTGAAACTGAAGAGGTAGAGCAACAGGCTTTTAGGTCAAAAAAACAAAGTAACCTGAAGGTCACCGGTTCGAATCCGGTGCGACTCGCCATAATTTTTCTATCTTTCTTTCTCACACTTAGAAGTTATTGTTAAAATTGTTTACTTTTAATGTCTCTATCATCTCTCTTTCTTTCTCTCGTTGTTCATGTTTTTCCCATGTTTCTGATGATATGACGACCTTTAACATATTTTCGAAATTTACTCTTTCCTGATATATTCTGAAGGCTTCCTCAACGCTTTTCCCTAGTCCTTCTAACCATTCTCCGCAAGTTGTTGTTATAAAAGTTGTAAATTGTTTGTATTCTTCGACATTTTTCTTATTGTTTGAAATTACAATTGCTAAAGCATTACTTACTCTGTTTATGTATACCACTAGATTCCTCCCTTCTAATCTCTTTAATTCCCCGAATCCGTATGCTTTTCCTAAATCTAATATCGCAGAAATAAATGCTACTAATAATGTTGCATCATAAGGTAATAACAATGTTAATAACAGATATACTGGTTGTCCTGTATCTGTTGTCATTAAAAGGTCTACATCTTTTATTTCTAGTGGATATATTTCCTTTTCATCTTCTTCCTCCTCTTCTTCTTCCTCCTCTTCTTCTAGGTTTGTTTTTCTGTTAATTATCAAATTTAATGTCCGCATAAATATATTGATCTCTTTTGCTTCTTCTACCAGCATCTCTTCATCAGCCCATATCTCTCCCGTTTTTTTTACTTTCAGAATCTTTTCTACATCGAATTTTTCTCTAAATATTCTCTTTACCTTTTTCTGCAAGCTTTCACTTTTTCCTTTTTCTGTTACTATTCCTAAAATATAGTTCCCTTTTTTTGTATATAATATTTCATTCTCTCCAAATTCTATTTTTACTGGCTGTGTTTCTCCCATTTCATTGAATAATGATGTTACAGCTGAAAGGTATGATATTACTTCTATTCCTCCATCATTTCTCCATTTATGGTCATACACTCTGTAGTATTTACAAGATCCTACAGCTGTTTGGAGGAATATCACTTTTATCATTGTATCTCCTTCTAGTTACACCTATATAAATCGTTTTTAAAGTAATACTTAAAAGATTTTATGATTATGCAAATTCAATGAACTATAAATCTGTTGGCATTCGTGTATCTTACTTAAATGCTGAAACTTTCCGAAAATGGCTCAGTTTAAATAATTCTATTGTTCCCGACCTTTCCTTTATTCATGAAAAAACCCATCTAATTATTCCTTTATCTCTCTCTCTTGAAGATGCCCAACGTTTACTCTCAGATTTCCCCTCTCCTCTTCCTTTTGAGCTTGTTCACACTATCTTTCCTCCTAAAAAACTTCCTCCAAAATCTCTTCTTGAAATCCTCTCTGAAACTATTCCTCCCTCTTTGCACTCGCTTATTCCTAAGTCTTTTGATATCATTGGTGACATAGCTATAGTCGATATTCCTCGAGCATTAAAAAATTGGACCGATGAGATTGGCAATGGTCTTTATAGTCTATTTCCTTCCATAAAAACCGTATATAATAAAACTTCTTCTGTCTCTGGTCAGTTAAGAATCAGAGATTTGGAACTTATTGCAGGAGAAAAAAAATGTTTAACTGAACATGTAGAATACAGTTTACGTATTATTGTAGACGTTTGTGGAGCTTATTTTAGTCCACGTTTAGGTACAGAACATAATCATATTGCTTCCCTGTGTCAAGATCACGAAACTATTATTGATCTTTTTACTGGTGTTGGTCCTTTTCCTTTGCATATTGCAAAAAAATGTTCAGCTATAATTTATGCCATAGATATTAATCCTGTCGCCATTGATAACCTTAAACACTCGCTCAAATTAAACAAACTAAAAGGTATCATCCATCCTATACTTGGAGATTGCACTACTCTTCCCCCTTCTTTACCTAAGGCTGACCGTGTTATTATGAATCTTCCCGGTTCATCTGAACGGTTCCTTGAAACTTTGGTTAAACTAATCAAACCTCATGCTACTGTGCATTTCTATCACTTTGTCAAAACCAGTAATCCCAAGAAAGAACTCCTCTCGCTTTTAGAACCTCTATCTGATTTTGGTTGGTATATTAGTAAAATATATTCTATAAGAAAGGTTCGAGAAAGTGCACCTCACGAGATTCATACTTGTTTAGATGCTTCTCTCTCCCCCATCTCTACATAGATTGTTACCTTTAATTTTCTTTCTTTTACTTTCAGTTCTTCAATTAATTCTCTCGACAAATCTTTTGCTGCTTTATTTGCGTTTATCATTAGTGTTCTTGGGCAAGTATAATCACTTTTTCTAATAATCATTGCCTCGAGACTTGTAAATTTTAACTCTGGGTGCCCGTATCCCTCAATTAGTTCTGAATATTTACCCATTTCTAGAAGCACATAAATCTTCCTCTTTTCCCTCATCTTCTCCTTTAGTTCCTCTGAAAGTGATTGAAGAGACTTTGTTGCATTAATAGCTATTATACAGTCTCCTTGCTTTGTTAAGAAGTCTTGTGTTGTAAATTCTATTGTACTTCTGTGTTCTGCTAAAACATTTTCATGTCCGTAGCAAAAAAAAGTTTCACTCACTGAATTAGGCATTATAACCTTTTTTATTTACTATTTTTTAAACTTCGTTTAACACCGAAAAATAATTATTGCTGTTTAATGTTAATACAATTATAAAAGATGAATGACATGGGAACCGAAACTAATTTACAAAGTCAAAAAGAGAGATTATTAGCTAAAATACAACTACACACTCCTATCAATGAACGTATGAAACAAGCATTTTTATCTGTTCCACGAGAACACTTTGTTCTTCCGAAATATAAAGACCAAGCTTATGTAGACACTCCTTTACCTATCCTTAGTGGTCAAACAATTAGTGCTATACATATGGTTCTCATCTATATTTCGCCTCTTTGCACTAATCCACAAATTGGAGAAAGAGTTTTAGAAATTGGTGCTGGAAGTGGATATAATGCTGCTATGTTTGCAGAAATGGTCGCTCCAAAGAACGTTCCTAACAAAGGTCACGTTTATGCTACTGAAATTATATCTGAATTGTCAGAGTTCGCTAAAAAAAATATTGAACAAACTGGTTATTCAGATAGAGTGTCTGTAATAACTAGTGATGGTGGACTTGGTTATCCCGATCAAGCTCCTTATGACATTATCTCTGTTGCTTGTTCAGCAAAAAGTATTCCCGAACCTCTAATTGATCAACTTGCACCAAATGGTCGTTTAATTATTCCTGTGGGAAGACAGTTTTATCAAGATTTATTTTTAATAAAGAAGGATGAACATGGTAAAATTACTAAAAAGAACCTTATGGGTGTTGCTTTTGTCCCACTTACTGGAAAATTTGGTTGAGTATAAAAAATTGTAAGAACCTTTATTACTCTTTTTGATTTTTGTTAATTGATAGACAATGGGTGTTAAAAAAATCAATGACCTTTTTGAAGGGACTCCTATTGAGTTGGATGAACTAAATAGAAAACATATAGCTGTCGATGCTTACAATGTTATCTATCAATTTTTAGCTTCCATACGTGGAATGGATGGGTCACTTCTGACAGATGAGGAAGGTTCAGTTACTAGTCACCTTTCTGGTCTACTAGCAAGAAATGCACGGCTTCTGGAGAAGGGATTATCTCCTATATATGTTTTCGATGGTATCCCATCTGTTCTAAAAAAGGAAGAAATAACGAAAAGAAAAGAAAGAAAAGAACAAGCTAAAGAAGATTATGAAAAAGCTCTTGAAGAAGGAGATTTAGTTACAGCTAGAATAAAGGCTCAACAGACAAGTACTCTAACAAAATCAATGGTAAGTGATAGTAAAAAACTATTAACTTTAATGGGTATACCCATCATCGAAGCTCCTCAAGAAGGTGAAGCTCAAGCTGCATATATGGCACAAAAAGGCGATGTTTGGGCTGTAGCATCACAAGATTTTGATTCTATCCTCTTTGGTGCTCCTATTTTAATTAGGAACTTGACTCTTTCTGGTCGTAGAAAACTTCCTCGTTCTAACAGATACATTACTATTGCTATTGAGCAGTATAATTCAGAGGAACTTCTGTCTACTCTTGGCTTAACTAAAGAACAGCTTGTAGACCTTGCAATTTTGATTGGTACTGACTTCAACCCTGATGGTATTAAAGGTGTTGGACCTAAAACTGCGTATAAGTACATTACTACTCATGGTTCTTTAGAGGAAGTATTAGCGAAAGAATCAATCGCTTTGGATGTTGACTATAAAGAAATTCGAACAATCTTTCTTAATCCTTCAATTACTCCAGACTATCAGATAAAAAATGAGAAAATGGATGTCCAAGGGATTCTTAATTACTTATGTGACGAAAAGGGCTTTAATAAAGAACGTGTAGAGAATATCCTTACTAAAGCTAAAAAAGGGTATGAAAACACTGTGAAACAAAAAAGTTTAGATACATTCTTTAAGTAATCGAACTAACCATGACGAGCTCCATAACTTATTTTTTCCAGTTAGGTGCTAATCCTTCTCTCTCTAAAGCTGAATTGTCTACTTTATTCGAAATTCTTCTTCTTCCCCAATCTTCTCTTAAATTTTTTGAATGGAAAAATTTCCTTTTTGTGACTTTAGAAGAGAAACTAGAACAAAAAATTATTCGTTTACTTAAATTTACGGGTAGTATTGTCAAAATGGGAAAGATTGTACAAATTGAAAGAGACGAGAAAACAAAAAATTGGCCATTGATATTAGATAAGTTTTTAGATTCCACTCTCTACAACCTTTCACACAAAAAAACTAAACAAGTTAAAGTAGCTCTAAATATACAACCTTACTATCATACTGATAATGAGCAAGTATCTAAAATATTTCGCTCTAAAATAAAAAGTTACCAAAGTTATACATTAGTAAAATACAAAACACTCTCACCAAAAAAATTTGCTCTTGATCTTTCTCCTTTCCAATATCATAAAGAAAATATGGCAAAAAGAGGAATTGAATATCTTCTTTTTTATGTTAAATCAAAGATGTATTTAGGCTATACATTATGGGTTTCTAATCCCTTTGAGTATATAAAACAAGATGAAGAAAGGCCCTCACGCCTATTTACCCACGGGACTTCCCTTAAAGTTGCCCGAACTTTAGTATTTTTAGCTAAAATCCCTCAAAAAGGAAAAATGTTAGATCCCTTTTGTGGTTCAGGAACATTGTTACAAGTTGCACTTGAACAAGGTATCTCTGTTATAGGAGTAGACCAAGATCCAAAATGTATAAAGGTTGCAAAAGAGAATTTACAGTTTTTTTCAGATAAATATTTTGGAAAAAAAGCAAGTGATAAACCTGAATGGCAATTAGTAAAACATGATGCAAGGAAAATTGATAGTGCTTTAGATGAAAATAGCTCCTTTAATGCTATAGTCACTGAACCCTATTTAGGGCCGTTTCTGAAATCCTTACCTGAAATTCAAGAAGCTGAAGAAACCATGAAAAAGTTAGAAAAACTTTATAATGACGTTATTTTACAAGCAAGCTTATATCTACAACTAAATGAACGAGTGGTAATGATTCTACCTAATTATCATTATAAAGGGCAGAAAATTGTAAAACCAAACATTGAAAATATTCTCAATAAAACGACCTATGAATTTTTAGGAAATACATTCTACTTCAATCAATCTTTTCCTATCTCCATTGGAAGAGAACATAATGTTATCTCACGTGAGATAATAGTATTGATAAAAAAATAACCTTATACTAAAGAAAAGAAAAGAAAAGAAAAGAAAAGAAAAGAAGATTTAGAACCTAAGAGTGAGTTTTAAAGCTCCTTCAGGACATGCATCTATACATTCTCCACAATTTATACATGCCGAATCGGTTACTTCTTTTTCGTACTTTAGAATGTCCACCTGAGTGGGACAAGCTTGAACGCATTTTACACAACCGCTTGGACAACGATTTGGATTGCGTTTTAATCCTAGAATGCTGTATTTGCTAAATACGCCTAAGAGTGCACCCGTAGGGCAGAACCATCTACAGTAAGCTCTAGGAAATATTGCTATTAAAATGAGTGTAATTACTAGTAAAACAATTCTAACCCAAAACCAGAAAGTCCATTCACCCATTTCTGCACCAAATGTATCTGATTGTATTCCCCATTTTAAATAATAATATAGAGTTCCAAAAAGTGTTGCACTTGGATCAATAACACTGAAAGGGATATCCCTCCACATATTGAAACCAGTTTTTAAGCCCGTATTATCGTATGTAATGCCTATAATAAGAGCTAAAATGAGTGTTACAATTACAATAAACATTCCTCCGCCAGAAAGGCTTTTATTTGTTGGTTTAGAAACTCTTTTCTTCTTTGTTGGTCCATATGAGGTTAAATCTTGCACTAATCCAAAAGGACAAATCCATCCACAAGACGTTTTTCCTACTAATATGCCAAAAAGAACAAATATAGAGATAGCCAAATAGGGAAGCATAAAAAACGTTATGCTGTATTGAAGTGCATCAAATGCAGACCAGACGGCAGTAAATGGGCCTGCAGTAGGATATTGGATTGGAAGTAATAAATCAATTCTTGCTAAACCAAATATTAAACCATTAATTAGACAAAACATAACTAATTGGATAATTGTTCTTATCGTCCTAATCCTATGATCAATGATAGGGCGAAGAACCGTGTTTAAGGTGTTTTTTTTCTGCTCTGTTACCATTTTGTATCACTTTATTGTAGTTTATTATGTGTTTGCAATATTATTCCCAAGGACGTGGAAATCCGTGTGTTAAGCCGTCCAGAAATTCTTGTACTTGCTCTTGTGTGAGGCTTCTAATCTCTGCGAATGTCTCAAATTGATTTAATACAATGGCTAGTATCAAAAATATTGCACCAATTGATAGTGAGATTATAATATAAAGTCTATTCCGCGCGTTCATAGTAATTGATGACCTTGG
>CAZEQQ010000104.1:0-7863 GCA_964514425.1 uncultured archaeon | reverse complement strand
ATTGATGAATTCAACGATTTGAATACTATAACAAAAAACACCAATTGGAGGGCTTTTTCCCAGACTAGACAGAACATTCTACTTCGTCAGAAATTAGATGCTATCAAACTTAAATTTGGACAGATTGACATTCAATCTCTCCATTCTTCTGATGAAGCTGGGAGCTTTTTCGAACAAATTATTGATAAAATTTCTCACGCTATGGATTATGTTGATCAAAACACTATGCCTTTACATTGGTTTGAATTAGAATTATTTCGTTTACGTTTTGCTTCGATGTATGCACATCTGTGGGGATATGCTGGTGAGCTTTCAGTAACAGGTACAGCTCATGCTTTAGCTAATTTTCTTTTAGGTTTTGAAACTTTAGAAGTTGAAAAACTCATTGTTGATTGGGAACATCCTGAATTTATGGCAAGAAGAAACATGATTCTGAATTATTTATCTTCTGCTTATATTTTCTTTTTTAGTTTGAGTATGACCTTAAATGCTGTTCACCAATATGATTTGGAAAAATGGCTTTCTGAAGGTTTTAAAGCTTGTGAGATAGCACTAAAGTACAGTAAACATTTTTGGAATATTCCAAGAAATATTAGTAATGAGAAAAAATTACAGAAAAAACACAACTATTCACCGTATTATGCAACACTAGCAGGATATAATAATATGATCTCTTTTCTTTTAGGATTACAACGTTTTTTTTATCGTGAAGACATTAAAATCGATAATTACCAAAATGTTGCTGATATAAGTTCTCCAGAAAGTTTCTTTCACTCATTGGAAGATTTACTTAAAACTGCAGAAGAACAAATTGAAGATTTTAAGGAGCACATTAAGAAAGGCTCATTTGACATTAATGACAAACCTCTTGAAGAACCTGGGATGATGGAAATATTAATTGAACTAAGTGCTACTAAGAATGTACTTAAAGGATTGGTTGCTTTATATCGTTTAATTTCATTAGATATACTGACAGAACAAAATATCATCGAAGAAGAAGTTATTCCTGAGTTGTATAAATATGTAGAACGTTTTAAGCCTATCATGAGCAGTCCTGAATTTATGCAGAGCCAATTAGCTGACGGCATTCGTGGGGTTGTTGACTTACTCCTCCTTTTTTCTGGTGTTTTAGCAATAAAAGGCGATAAAGTTGAATTTATTAAAAAAGTAGAAAAGGAATTTGACATATTCTTTAGTGGTTTAGGAGTAAGAAGATATCCTATGACTAATGCTACTTTAAATTTGATCAAATTAACTTATGAACTGAAAAAGGAAGATTATAATAATATTGAATTTCATTCGAATCTTTTAACTGAGTTAGCTGAACTAGCTAAATATGAACCAAGAAATGCTTTTAGTTGCTTCCTTTTAGGCAATATTCTTAAGGTTCTTGAAAAACACATAACTGTAGAAGAATTCAATTTTATTATCAATGGTAAATTTGAAGAGTTATTATTAGCTTTTCCTCAATCATTAAGTTCAGAAATAGAGATTTATCTTAGCAATTTAGTTGCAGCTCTTAATAACAATCCTACAACTTTTGATATGACACGACTACAGAGTTTACAATTCTTCGATGTATTTTCCATATTCATTCCTGATGTAGCAAAATTGGCAACAAAAAATGGTTTTCCTGAACTGGTTTATATTCCTTTTAACCTTGAATCCGATTATCTTGTGAAAAGCCAAGAAAAAAGTGATAAAAAATAGAAGAGAAGAATTAAAATTTCTATTCCTCTTCCAAGCTTTTTGTTAAAGCATTTATTCCGCCCATTATAAATTCAATCGATGTAAAGTTAGCTTTCTCTAATATGCTACAAGCGAAACAGGCTCTAACTCCTGTATTACAAAAAACAGAAATAGTTTCGTTCTTATCCAATTCATTAGTCTTTTCTGATAACTCTCCCACATAGATATTTTTAGTGTCAGCAATTCGTTCTTCTTTCCATTCGGTTGGACTTCTTACATCTAGTATTTTTGTTTTTTTACCTTCTTTCTTTTTCTCTATCAAAGATTGTGCAGAAATAATATTGAAACTTGAAATAGGTAGAGATTCAGTATACCATGTTTGAATTCCATTATGAAGATACCCTATTATATTGTCTAGTGTAATTCTACGTAAATCTTGAGTGACTTCCTCTATATCACTGTTTTTTTCTAAAATCAATAATAGTTTAGTTTTTGTATCTGTTATCCACCCACTAAAAGTTGCCAATCCCTCTTTCCAGATATTATAGGATTGGGGAATATGTGCAGAAGCAAAGTCTAAAGGCATTCTTGTGTCAATAATCAAAGCTCCTTCATCTAAATACTTCTTAAATTCATGAGTATTTAGTGCTCTAGGTTCACTTAATGTATCATATGATGGGGGACCATATTGGTTATATTCTTCTATGTTTTTAAAATTAGGAATGTAGAAATGATGCTCTTTTATGCGTTCTTGTATAAAATCTTCTTTATCCAATTTTAGTGTAGGATTTAACTTTTTCTCTAATCCTATTGTTGTTAAGGCTCTATTGCTTATCCTACTGCCACATACTGAACCAGCTCCATGAGCAGGATATAAAATAACTCCATCTCCTAAAGGTAATATTCTTTTGTGTAAACTGTCAAAGAGTTTTTCACTCATTTTTGGTGTTTCTTCTTTTCCATAAAAATCTGTTCTTCCAACATCACCTGCAAAGATTGTATCTCCAGTAAAAACCATCAGTGGAACATCTTTTGAATCCTTTTTGTATAAAACATATGAGTAGCTTTCTTTTGTATGTCCTGGTGTATAAATAGCTTGTATTTCACAATCTCCAAAAGAAAAAATTTGATTATCAATAAGATTATTACCATATCCAAATTCTATTTCCGATCCATGATAAATTTCTGCTTGTGTTTTCTTTTCTAGATCTATGGAACCCATAACAATATCTTCATTTCTATGAGTTTCAAACATATATTTTATATTCAAACCTCTATTTCTCGCTATGTTTAAGTAAACTTGATAATCTCTTCTCGGATCTATGACCACTGCTTCATTCTTAGAGCCAATAAGATAAGAATAGTGGGATAAGCCTTCAGAAATAATTCTCTCTACTATCATAGAATTAGATTTCTCTTTAGCTATTTAATAGTATTCTTTTTCCTAAATTCATTTATAATCAATATAAGAGATGTCAAAGGAAAATGTAAACAGAAGAGAAATATATTCATGGTATTTTCATTCATTTTTTTTACCATTTTTTTACTTTTTTGATACATATAAAAACCTCGATGTTAATAGGTTACTTAGGAGGATGTGAGCCAGTTAGAGAACTGGTTGGGCAGCAAGGGGAGTTTATGAGAAGAATGGGAAGGAGAAGGAGGGATACTAAAATACTAAAAAAAGTTTATTTTGCACTAAAAATCAGAATATCTCTCATTAAAGACCTTAACAGTAGCATAAGAAGTAAAGGACACATTCCAAAGCTTTTTATTTGTGTTTATACTGTGAATATGTATGGGAACAATAGAAATTGCTGGAAAGCAGTATGACAATATTTCTCTAATTGCTTTTGATAAAGATGGAACCCTATTAAGTCATGGTCTTTATAAGATTGTAACAGAAAAAAGAGTTGAATTTCTTAAAAAGCATTATAACTTAAGCACTGATAACGTAGAAGAAATGATTGAATTTATGGGGTTAACAAAAGAAACACATGAGATTATCGCAGGAGGCGCTGTTCATACCGAGAAACGAGAGATCATCAAAAAAACTATCGATTATCTGCGTGAACTCAATTTTAACCCAAGTATCGAAGAAATATCCAAAATCTATGAAGAAGCTGATGCATCAGTTAATCTTGTCGATTGTGTTGAGCCCATTGATGGTGTTGAACTCAAACTCAAAGAATTGAAAGAAAAAGGGTTCAAAATGGTTGTTATAACTCATGATGGAACTGAATTAGCTAAGAGTAAATTGGAATGTGTAGGTATTTTAGATTATTTTGATTTAGTTCTTGGAATTGATGAAGACTCGGTTTATCAACCAAAACCATCACCTGATATGTTAATCTATGCATGTAAAAAATTAGAACTTCCAATCTTCGAAAGCATTGTTGTTGGAGACGATGACAAAAGTATGTTAGTTGGTAAAAATGCTGGTGGAAAATTAGCTGTTGGTGTTCTTACTGGTGTTTTTGAAGAAAAAGATTTCAAACATGCTGATGTTATTATTAATTCAATTGATGAAATAAAAACAGTTAGTAATACAGAAATAGCTTAAAGCTATTTTTCTTTTTCTACTTTTTCTAGACTTCTACTTTTTCTAAACTTCTACTTTTTATCTCCATATTTTTGTCTTTATTGCTTTACTTAATTTTATTTAAAACTAAAAAAATTGGACATAAAAATAAAAGAAAAAAAGAAAAAGTTTGCATCTCCACTTTTATACTTAAGCTACCGCTTCTTCCACATTTGATGTTTCTTCATCATCATCTATTTCTACATTAAGGTAGATTTGCAATATATCTTTTAATCTATTTTTTGTAACTCTAAGGTCGTCTTCGATTTCTCCATCTTTCAACCTTATTAATCTGAAACCAGGTCGAACTAATGAAAGATCATGTGTTGACATTATTATTGTTACATTGTATTTTCTTGCAGTTTCTATCAAAAGAGAGATAATCTGTTTTGCTAATTGGTTGTCTAGGTTTGCTGTTGGTTCATCAGCAAAAATTATTGGAGTTCTTCGAGATAAAGCTTTCGCAAGAGCAGCACGTTGTTTTTCACCACCAGATAGTTCTAAAGAGTATTGAGTTAGTTTTTCATCAATATTACAATCTTTAGCTATCTCAATCAGTTGTTCTTTGTCCAATCTATTTTTCTCATTATATATTTGTGGAATAAACATATTGTCCAAAACTGTGTATTGGTTGAAAAGGTTATTAATTTGGCTAATCATTGAAACATTGTAGAATCTAAAGTCAGACCTTTTATCAGAATCTCTTTTAGTCATATCAAAATTAAAGATGTCTATTTTTCCAGAATCTGGTTTTTCAATTCCTGCTAATAGATTTATTAAAGTTGTTTTTCCTGCACCACTTTTACCTGATACAATAACAAAATCTCCTTGTTTGATATTAAAAGAGACATCTTTTACTACATGATTCATAATTCTTCCTGCGGGGAAACTTTTGTTTAGCTTATTTACTTCAATAATTGTTTTTGCTGTTTCATCGGGAGATTCAAACTCTTGCTCAAGTAAAGGTTTAACTTCGCTGAATTTTACCTTTGTGTCTTTCTTTTCTTTGGATTGTTTGTGTTGTTCAGTATATTGTTCTGGATGTTCTAGAATGTCCCAAATTTCTTTTTTGTTTACTTCACTAGGATTAAACATCATGGAAAATTTGTTAGAAGGATGAATCTCAAATTCAACCATATGACTATAGTTACCTTTACTATAAACTTCATCTGGTACTCTTACGAATTGAGAAGAATCAATAAATGATTGTAAGCTTGATTCTTGAGGTTTGACGATAAAGTCTAATTCATTTCTATCCATATCAGCATTAATGCCTACAAGTCTACCGTCTCTTATGATATAACTCTTTTTGAAAGCGTTTCTGAATCTTAAGTCATGTGTTACAACTACAATTGTTGTATCCATTTCATTATTCAAGTCTCTGAATGTTTCGATGATATCATTGGTATTAGCCGTATCCAATTGCCCTGTTGGTTCATCTGCTAGAATCATCACGGGATTTGCAGCTAAAGCCACTCCAATACTTGTACGAACCGCTTCTCCACCTGATATTTTTGTAACAGGATTTGTGCGTATTTTTTCTAAATTGAGCACTTTCAGCAATCTCTCTACTTCTTTTTTCGCTCTTTCTCTAGAAAAGTATCGCATCTTCATTGGGAAGTAGAGGTTTTTTTCAACTGTTAAGTTACTTAATAGATTCTGATGAACGAATTGGTTGATGATCCCCATTTTGTTAAATCTGAAATCTCTCATCTCATTATCGGTCAGATTTACGATATTGACATCATCTATCATAACTACACCACTAGTTGGTAATTCTAAACCAGATAAAACTTTGATGAAAGTCGATTTACCTGCGCCTGAAGGACCAATTACTGAAGCTACTTCTCCTTTTTTCAAGAAAAAGTCTAGCCCTCTAAGGGCAGATACTTTAGAATCAGTAACAGGATCTGAATAAACTTTTATTACGTCTTTACATACTATCATCTATTATCACTCCATTTGTGTTGGTACATATTTATTGAACTCTCGTTTAAGGGTATGATCCATGTTGAAGTATATTAACAAAGGTAGTCCAAGGAAAATTATCAGCAAAACTATGATAGGATAAGCTATTATTGATTCATAGGGAGAATCTCCATATTCTAGGAAGGATAAGATTATTCCAACCAATGAAAAACCTACAGCAGATCCCAAAAGCATTGCAGGTATTATTGAGGATACAAATGTCTGAATTGATGTTTGGTTAATGATAGTTCTTGTCCTTATTCCTAGTTTCTTCATAATGTCATGTTTTATGATTCTATCTTCTAGTATTTTTATTGTCGTTGTAAAGCTTGCAAATATCAGAACGACAATAGACACAAAGAGAGAGATTATCAGTTCAATAATAAATATTCCATAAAGAGGCGTTTTAAGTTCATCTACAATGTCTTTATAGGATGTTAAGATAATCCCTGTTGAAGAAGCGAATATTTGATCTTTAACACTTTCTACTTTGGAGGTATCAACTGTTTTTATGAATAGTGTATCGGCACGTTGTATTTTGTTATAAATTATTTCATCTATGATTTCGAAGCATTCATAAGACATGACCATTAAGTGTTCTTTTTCACTTACATCAAATTCAGAATAATAAACAGGGAAAAGATCAAATGTTCCAACAATCTCAACATTATGTTTTTTGTCCAATATTCTGTCTTCAAATTCATGATAATCGCCAATATCTAACCTATAATGACTAACCAACTTTGAAGACATTACCAATGTATTATTGTTATCTAATTGGGTTAGGGTGTTCCAATCAAAGCCTATAGCTTGTTCTTCAGGATGTTTTACTGTTTCCATGAATTCTGAAACATTGATGACCATAACTCTTATGCCATCATATTTACCGATCAATAATTTGTAAACTTCTACTTTTGCAACTGAATGTACATTGTTCATTGCTTTGATCTCTTCAATTGTTATACCTTCTGCTTTGTTCCATCCTTCAATTTTTATGTCTGCACCATTTATGAAGTATGATTGATTTTCTAATGTTTTTTCATGAGAATAAGGCACGATAACCATTGGAATGATTATAGCAACGATAATGAAGAAGATTAGAGTGATATTCTCGAAATTTCTGATATCTTTGCTTATTTCTGAAAAAATAAAAGTTGTTTTGTTCTTCTTCATTTTCCATAGAACACTTCCAGAGAAACGCCAAGCCATTGAGAATGTTTTCATTAAAACAGGTAAAGCTCCAATAAAGAAAAGAAAAGCTCCGAAAAGAGAGAGATAGAGATAAATTTCAAAATAGAGAGACATAGCACCAGCACTACCTGTAAAGCTTAAAGTTGTTAAATAATAGAAGATTAAGAATAGACTTGAACCAAGTGATATGTATACCATATCTTTCCAGGAAATTAATTTGAGTAATCGATTGGGTTCTTTTTCTATCATTTTCTTACCTTTTACAACCATAAAAATATTTGGTGTAGAAATGAAGAAGAGTATCAGTGCAATTGCTAGAATTTGTAAAGGCACACTGCCTAAGATCAAGATTGCGTTCTGCTTTCCAAATGTTATGAAACCATCAATTTTAATTAGTTGTGTTGCAGAAATAGAAGCTAATCCAAATCCTACAA
>CAZEQQ010000103.1:0-8073 GCA_964514425.1 uncultured archaeon | reverse complement strand
AAAAATATAATTCTACTGTTACAGGTGGAAATATTACTCCTGAACGTAGTCGTGTTGATTTTGAGATCGACCATTTAAGGGAAGAAAGAGTAGCAGAAATTGCTCAAGAAATGGATACTATTATCTCTCAGAATTATCCTATTTCTATTCACTTTATGCCTAGAGAAGAAGCAGACACTCATCCTGAACTTATACGCACTAAAGTTAATCTCATTCCCCCCTCTGTTAAGACTATCCGTGTCGTTGAGATTAAAGATGTTGATATTCAAGCTGATGGTGGCATTCATGTTCATTCAACAAAAGAAATTGGCATTTTTGTTCCCTTAAAATCCGAAAATAGAGGTAAAAATAACAAACGTCTCTATTTTAGTGTACAACCTTAATCCTATTTCTTTCTTTTTTCTATTTTATTCCCATTTCCCAGAATTCTGCTTTTACGTGTTTTCTTTTGTTCCATTTATACCGATAAAGTTAAAAATGTTTTATTTGTTGGAAAGGTAAGGCTAAAACTATTGCAGTGATTTGTATGAGAAAACTGAGAGTTATAAATATAATTTTAATAGTACTATTCATTGGATATTGTTTTAATAATTCTTGGGCTGGAGCTCAAGTGGCACATAGTTGTTATAGCAATCCTATTGATAATATCACATTAGATCAGAATACTGGCATAGACCTAAGTGACGTCGGAAATTTCACAGAATATGGCGACCCTGTTAGAAAAGATGCTAGTTTGAAATGGAAAGTTACCTTTCTAAACAGAACTTCCAACTATCATGTTACTGAAGGAGACAAACGTGTTAAACAAGGAGATATGATTAATGTTAAAATACTAATTGACCCTTATACAGCTTTAGGTCATCCTCATACTTGGGCATTTATATATGTAAACATTGTAGAAGCCCGATTCCTCTCTGAAGCAGCACATCAACGTGGTATCTTTCGTTACTTATTACCCTTGACTTACTCTGATGGCTTTTTCTCCGAAAGTATTTGGGCTTATCTTGAACGCAAGGATCAAGGAGTAAACAATTGGGAATTTGGTACTGAAGTCGCAACTCTTAATCTAACCCAGTGGAATGAAGTCGATATGTATCAAGGTCAACCTGCAAATATTACAAGAGAGCAAAGAATATATGATAAGGCGACAGGTTTAGTTAATGAAATCTATTACAGTATCTACAATGTTATCAACGAAGTTGAGTATATAGGTGAAATGACAATTATCCGAACGCATGGATGGGGATTACCTTACAATGTCACAACACTCGTAGTTTGGATACCTTTAGGTTTATTAACTATTACAATCATTGTTCTTTTTTACTTAAAGGTGCCACAGAAAATCAAACTTCAACGTGAAATTAAACGATTAGAAAAACGAGAATAATTTCACTTTTCTTTTCCTTTCCTTCTTTTTTCTCCAATTATCTCGATAATATTTTTAAAAAAGTCAACATCAACCAATCTGTTTTTGCCATCAAGCATATATATGTTAAATGCTTAGTGTGTATCATAAATATATTATAGTAAGATTAGGTTAGGTGAATAAATGACTGTTTTAAAAGTAGTTTTACTAGATTTAGATTTGGACGCGAATGTTGTATTAGTAAATAAAGAAACGCTCAATAGTAACAAAATCAAGGTATCATCATATGTAAAATTGAAGAGTGAGAATAATGAAGCACTCTGTCAAGTTCTAGGAACTTTTAGCATTGTTCCTGTTGACTGTATAGGTTTAAATGACGAACTATTAACTAAACTAGCTGTTTCTGAAGGTTCTACAGTTAATGTTTTCTCTAGGAGAAAACCTTCCTCTCTTGAGTATGTGAAAAATAAAAAATACGGCATTAAATGGTCTGAAAGTCAAATCCGTTCAATTGTTAATGATATTTCTATGGGTCTTTATACTGATTTAGAAATTTCCATGTTTACTCTCTCACAATATTATCTTGATTTAGATATGGATGAGATTCAGCATCTAACGAAGAACATGGCGGAATTTGGCACGACTCTTCATTTTGATGAACCTGTTTATGATAAACATTCAATTGGAGGGATCCCTGGAAATAAAGTCAGTTTACTCATCGTTCCTACTGTTGCTACATCGGGTTTATTAATCCCTAAAACTAGCTCTAGAGCTATTACAAGTCCGAGTGGAACTGCTGATACAATGGAAGTTCTTTGTAATGTGGACTTCTCAGCTGACGAAATCTTAGAGATAGCTCCAAAAATACGTGGTATGTTAGTATGGGGTGGAACTTTGGATCTCTCTCCACTCGATGAAATAGTTATTCAAAAGGTAGAACAACCCTTAGATATTGACCCACACAGTCAAATGCTTGCGAGTATATTTAGCAAAAAAATATCAACTGGTGTCAATACAATGGTTCTCGATATCCCCACTGGCCCTGGATCAAAAATGCCAACAAAGGAAGATGCTATCAACTATGCTTATGAAGCAACGGAACTAGGAAGAAGGCTAGGTATTCAAATTGAAGCAGCATTAAGTTATGGTGATCAACCTCTTGGAAGATGTGTTGGTCCAGCTTTAGAAGCAAAAGAAGCTCTTCTTACTCTTTCTGGGGAAGGGAGTCAAGGTGTATTTGAGAAAAGTGTTGAACTTACAGGTATTCTCTTTGAGATGGCTAATTTATGTCCAATTGGTCAAGGTGCAAAACTTGCTTCAGATTATATAAAAAAAGGTAAATCTTTAGAAAAACTAAGAGCTATTATTGAAGTTCAAGGGGGAAACAAAAACATTAAACCTGATGATATTCCGATTGGTCCCTATTCTGTAAACATTGATTCTCCTAAAGATGGGTATGTTGCTAGTCTTTCAAATCAATCTATCAAAAAAATATCTAATGCTGCGGGAACACCGCGACATAAATCTGCAGGAGTCATTCTTCATAAAAAAATGGGTGAGTATGTTCAAAAGGATCAACCTTTGATGACTATTTATTCTGATAGTGAAACTAAACTCACAGAAGCTTATAATATAGCCTCTAATCTCCCCCATTATGTTGTAGAAGGAATGATACTACAAAGAATAACTCCAAGCTCAAAACGATTTTAACGCGAATTTTCGATTGTAATTTTTTGCTTTTCTATTCTTTTTTGGAAAACAGCAAAGTAAACCACTTAAAATCCTTCCCCATAAATGCATTGTCCTCATATGCGACTACAAAGCCAACTTTTTTCCAAAATTCAAGTGAACTTAAGGTGCAACAAACTTGGACGGTCGAACTATCTATAACATTATGGAGTAAGAGATCTACACATTTATGACCATAACCTCTGTTCCTTAAGTTCTTTTTCACCTCAAAAACATAGATTATTGGAATTCCTAAGGGAACAAAACCATCATTACTGTCGTGAGTATCAGGAATAATTGCACTTACTGCTATAAGCTCACTATTGGCATAAAATCCGAAACATTTTATTGTGTGATCAATGGCGTTTTTGTAACTGGAAAAAAATGGAAACTCTATTTCTTGAACTTCATTATAGTCAATGAGGTTTATAGTAATCTCATCTTCTCCAATAACGAAAGTACCCGTTTCCATAATTGATAATTATGCTGTTACAATTAAAGTTGACTTTTAGGGTAAAGGTATTAATCAGTTACTAACTATGCCATAAGTTTTTTATGCTATCGTCAATAACTCATTTGTTGAATGATGACTGAGAAAGGTACAAATTTAGTTGAAGATTCTATGTTTGGTGGTTCAATTTTTAGGGATGAACGCACACTTTTTCCCGAATATATCCCTGAAGAACTTCCAAGAAGAGAAGGAGATATTAGACGATTAGCGAAAAACTTTCGCTCCTTACTTGGTAAAGCAGGTTCAGGGTCATTTTCTGTAAATGTAGCAATCATTGGTAATCCCGGAGTTGGAAAAACTGCTCTGTGCAAGTTTACAATGAATAGTTTTGAAAGGATAGCCAATGACAAAAATATCAAAGTAAAATTTCTCTATTATAACTGTCATTCTTTTAGAAGTAAAACATCAATTTTACGAAACATCTTGTCAGAACATTTTCATATACAATCAAGAGGATTTAGTGATGAAGAAATCCTCGAAATGCTTGTAAAAAGGTTATCAAAAGAAGATATAAGATTAATCATTGCTTTAGATGAAGCAAATATGCTTAATTCTGAAGATATACTTAGTATATTTCATGCAGGAGAATATTTTGGTTCAGAAAAAAGTATGATTTCAACCATTGTCATTTCGCGACCTACAGAATGGGCATCTCTGTTAAACGTCCCTCTATCTGGACACATCCATGATCAAATGGATCTAGAAGGCTATAACCAAAATGTGCTATTAGAAATTTTACAATATAGATCAAGATTGGCCCTTTTTGCTACAAGTTATTCCGATGATACTCTTGAATTGATAGCAGAAATGACCGCTTCTTCAAACAATGCAAGACATGGGTTGGAAATACTTTATCGTGCAGGAAAAATAGCTGATCTTAAAGGAGAAAAATTCATCAATCCTGAGTATATTCGAGCTGCGAAAGCTGATGTATATCCTGAATTAAGAAAAGATATTTTCCAAGAATTAAGAGAACATGAGCTTTTGGCAGCTTTAGGAGTTGCTAGGAAATTAAAAAGAGAAGGAATAACCTCCACTAATATCGACGATAGTTATGATGCTTACCTTTTAGCTTGTGAGGAATACAGTATTGAATCAAGAGGAAAATCTACTTTTCGTTCTGCAATTGAAACCCTGAACAAAGTAGGAATATTAGGTAAAGCTGTCGGTCCTGTCATTGAAGGAAAAAGGGGTAGACGCGCTACAATCACAACATATGACATTCCAGCTACAATTCTTGTTGAAAGAATAGAAGTAATATTAAAAAAGATGGGATATTGAAAACCCCTTAAACTGTTCTTTTTTATTCTACACAAATCATAGTCATAGAATTCTTTATTCCTGGGTTAATAAGACTATTATTTAGAACATTTGCCTTTAATTCTTCCATTGTCTCAAATTTAATCTTTATAATTAAATCATAAATACCGTAAACAGAAAAAATTTCTTGCACACCTTCAACTTTTTCCAAATTCTCTTGAATTGTTTGAAGCATTCCGGGTTGAACATTTAAAAGTATGTAAGCTAATTGGCTCATATATATCACTTTAGGAACTCTAATTTAAAGTTTACACTCTATATAAAAACTATAAGTTTAGTACATTTGTTAAAATTTTCTCATAAAAACTCCTAGTTACAATGTTTCTTACCAATGCAATTTGTAATCCACAAATACCTCGTCACTATACTAAATGTCTTTTATGTTAATATTATCGAAAATTTGTTTATCTATAATAAATGTGGTATACATATCATCTAGCCGTATTTGTACGATAAACAATATTTATAAAGCTTGAATTACAAAGTAATTATTAGAGAGTTACACAGTTGTTGTTTCTCTTATGTAGATTGTAAAACTACGTTAAAATATTAATTTAAAGAAAAAGTAGTGGTAATCATGGTTCCTAGTCAACGAATTAAATATGAAATAACTTATGGTAAGGCCTTAGGCGACGAAATTTTTGAACTCATTTCTAGAACTAAAAATCAACAACTTCTTCATCGTGAAGTTCTTGATATCTTAGGTAATCATGACACAGTCATACAAAAGATTGATGAACTACTTTATAATAATAAAATCCTTAAGATTCCTGTTGAGTTAGGGAATGTTAAAGATTTTGTTTTACTGATCCCTAAAAAAGAAAATACTGGTTGGCTTACTATGCTTTGTCCTTGTTTCACTTGTATTCATATAACAGAGTGTGAAATAAATAACCCTGTTACTCCTGTATCTTGTAAAACCTTTAACGAATGGTTATGTGAAGAAGATTCTTCAGCTACTATAAAATTATTCAAATTAGATGATTATGAACTTCTTGACCCAGAAGAAGAAAACGTGATAGAACGATATTAATTGTTGAATTAGTACCATTCATAATTTTTTTATTATGTACTTTTTTGTTTATTTTAGGATAGAGCCTGTTGAGTGACGACCATTTTTACCATAAAGCGAGATATCAAGGGTTACGCTCTCGAGCATCATATAAACTCTTGGAAATAAATGAGAAAATGCCCGTATTTAAATCTGGAAATGTAGTTGTGGACTTAGGTTCTGCTCCTGGTGGATGGGCTCAAATAGCCGCTATGAAAGTAGGAGGAAAGGGAAAAGTTATAGCAATAGATCGTGCCTATATCCCTCCATTTAAAGAAAAAAACATCGAAATTATTACAGCAGATATTATGAGTGAATCACTTATCCCCTTACTTACCTCTAATTATCCTATTATTGATGTTGTTTTAAGTGATTGTGCTCCAAATGTTTCAGGTATATGGGATAGAGACCAAGGAATACAGATTATGTTAGCTGAACGCGCACTAGAAATAACAACAAAGATTTTGAAACCGCAAGGTTATTTTGTAACGAAACTTTTTCAAGGAAATGAGTATCCCGCATATATTGCAAAAGCTAAACAAACATTTGAAAACGTTAAAACTTACAAACCAAAGTCATCAAGAAAGAAAAGCGCGGAAATCTATCTTATTGGTTCTATCTTGAAATCAAAGAAAGAGGAGAATGAAACTGTTGAATGATGAAGGGAAATGGAGTGAGTATAAAGAGGGAAAAACAACTTTTGTGCTCTATAATCAATTAGAGAGAATTTACGATTCTAGTGTTTTTTACAATCCAAAAATGGCTATAAATCGGAATTTATGTCTCTTACAATTACTCGCTTTAGAGTCAACAAAACCTTTAATCATACTTGAACCTTTGGCTGGTTCGGGAATTAGAGGTAAAAGGATATTAGAAGAATTACCAGAAAAGATTATTAACAAGGTAATTTTGGGAGATATCTCAGAAGATTCTATTAAAACCATCCATCATAATTTGTCTTCGATTGATCAAAATAAATATGAAATCCATAATGTAGATGCATTATACCTGATATCTCAATTCATTAAAAGAGGAAATTCGGTTGATGTTATTGACCTTGACCCTTTTGGTTCTCCCATCGAATTCATTGACTTAAGTGTTCGTGTACTAAGAAAAACTGGAGGGTTATTAATGCTTACAGCAACGGATCACCAAGTATTATGTGGTAAGCATTCTTCAACATGTAAAAGGCAATATAATGCCATCCCTTCGAGGAATGTGCATTGTCATGAGATAGCTCTCAGAATACTTCTGTATAATGTTATGATTAGTGCTGGAAGATATGGTTTATCAATACAACCCCTTTTAGCTATTAATCACGAACACTTTATGAGAGTTCATGTGAGGATAGTCAAAAGTAAAAAAGATGCCAATGAACAGTTTGAACGAATAGGATTTGCACATTATTGCGAAAATTGTTCTAATTTTGAAACAGTAAAAATTGATAAGGAAGTAACGACAACAATCTGTCCTCTTTGTGATAAAAGTTTGAAGAAAGCAGGTCCTATGTGGTTAGGGCAACTAGGTGATAAAGCATCACTAGAAAAAATGATTGAGCATTGTGACCAGTTATTAGAACACGAAGGAAAAAGCATAAAACGATTGTTAGAGAAGAAATTGGCGGAGAATACTTATCCCCCCTTATTCTATCATATTCACTCGATTTTTAGAAAATTAAAGAAAGATACTATCTCTACTGAGAGAATTAAGGATAAAATACAAGAGAAAGGCTATGAATCCTTACAAACATCTTTTGAACCAACAGCAATAAAAACAACTGTTCCTTTTATGGAATTAATTGATATCATAAAAGAATTGGATGAACAATGACTAAAATTATTGTAGGTATTGATGAAGCTGGACGAGGACCTGTAATTGGACCTTTAGTTATTTGTGTTTATGCTATAGAAGCAGATAAGACCAAAACTTTAGAAGAAAATAGTATAAAAGATTCAAAGAAATTAACAAAGAAAAAAAGGGATAATGTCTATTCTTGGTTATGTAAACAAGCAAAAGAGTATAAAACACATCATATTACTGCCACAGCTATTGATGAAATGAGAAAGAATCATTCTTTGAATGTTATAGAACAAAGAT
>CAZEQQ010000102.1:0-8081 GCA_964514425.1 uncultured archaeon | reverse complement strand
GAGTATAGAGGGAAGTGATAAGTTACCTCTTATGAACTGGTTAAGACTTATTCCTATGCTTTTTACATCCATGTCACGAACCCTACGTGCTACTTCTCCTAATGATTCACGAAGTGATTCAGTTGTAATTTCCTCTTCTTTTCCTAAACCTACAAAAAGAATTCTTTTCGAGGGTACTATACCATTGGAATAAGTTAAGCAAATCTCACCTTTTTTTCCTTTTAAATCTCCAATAGTAATAAGATTGTTTAGGAGAGGCTGAATCTTTGTCTGTGATTCCACAAATTTATCCTTTGCAGCGTCTTCAGTAATTCCTATGATGATTAAAGGTAAATCAATTGACTCATAATCCAAATTTTTAGCTGTAATTTTCATAACTTTATATTTTATGTGTCCATAATAAATGTAAGGGTTGAGAAAAAAATTGTCCCTTTTACCTTATTAAACTTAAGGTTTCTGTATTTCATAAACAAATATCATTTTTTGTTTCAACATTTCAATAGCTTTTAAAATTGAATAAAATTTTGATTGTAATGAAAATGGCAGTTGATGAAACTAAGATAGCAATATTCCAAGAGAAGATTTTTGATTGGTGGAAACAGAATAGAAGAGATTTTCCTTGGCGTGACACCGTTGATCCTTATTATATTTTAGTTTCAGAGATGATGCTTCAACAAACCCAAACTACTAGAGTTATTCCCAAATACGAACAATTTATTGCTATTTTTCCAACTATAGAAGCTTTAGCTAATGCAGAAGTTGCGGAAGTTATTAAGTTGTGGTCAGGTTTAGGATACAATAGGCGTGCAATCTATCTTCATAATGCTGTAAAAGAGTTAGTATTAATGAGAAATTTTCCTTCTACTCCTAAAGAAATGGAAGCAATAAAGGGAATAGGGAAATATACTGCACGAGCTATTCTTATTTTTGCTTTTAATCATAATTTAGTTACAGTGGATACAAATATTAGACGAATATTCATTCATGAAGGTTTTGCAACGGAAAAAAACACTGAAAAAGAGTTATATCAAATCGCTGAAAAACTACTTCCTTTAAGTCACTCTAGAGATTGGCATAATGCTCTTATGGACTATGGAAGCATAGTATTGACAGCATCTTCAACGGGTATTAAGCCCGTTTCAACGCAGCCGACATTCAAAGGTTCAAAGAGAATGTATCGAGGGAAAGTTCTAAAATCGTTAATAACAAAAGAAAAAATGACCAGATTAGCAATTTCTAATGAATGTTCCATTCCAAAATCGATTGTAGATGAAATTTTAGAGGATTTAATAAGAGAAAGGTTGATAAAAAAGGATAGAACTCACTATTCTCTTCCTTCATAATATTTCAAATAATTTGGGAAAACTATTTATTTTTCAAATAAAATGTGTTCTTATGCGTGCATTGTACTTGGGTAGGTTTAATCCTCCACATAAAGGACATATCAAGGTCATAGACTATATCTCACAATTTCCTGAGGTCGACGAGATTATTGTAGCGATTGGTAGTGGAGAAAAAGCTTATTCCTTGGATAATCCTTTTACAGGCGGAGAAAGAGTTGAGATGATGAAAATACTCATTTCTACCCATTTTGACTACTCCAAGTTCTATGTTATGGCCATTCCAGATGCCAATAGATACACTATTTGGGCCGCTCATGTAATCGATCTTGTACCTTCTTTTGACATTGTTTTTACAAATAACCCACTAGTTCAAACACTTTTTAGAAAACTAACATCAAAAAGAGTGGAAAGTATTCCGTTTTTCAACAGAGAAGAGTATAGTGGAAAAAAAATCAGGAAAAAAATATTGGAGAATGAAGATTGGAAGAAATTTATTCCAGAGCCATTAGTGCCATTAATTGAGAAGTATGAGGGAGAAGAAAGATTAAGATACGTGAATATGACAGACGAATGATTAAAGGGCGAGAGAGAGTTGTAAATCTGAAAAACAAGAAAAGCCTATATAGACTATATAGTCCTACATTTACTATTGTAGACTACTGTAATGATATGGTTCTATGTCGAGAATGATTATATTAAAAAAATTAATCACACTATATTGAGAACAAATGATGAAAAAAATAATACTTTGTTTGACAGCTATTAGTTTAATAGCATTTATCGCCCTTGGAACATTCACTGCTCATGCAGCAACGACGACAATAAGAATCCACGGATCAAACACTTTGTATCCTATCACAGATGGTACAGCTAGTGCTTACCATGAAGAAAATCCTGATGTAGAGTTTGAAGTTGGAGGAGAAGGTAGTAGCGTTGGAGTAGCTATGCTATTCAATGAACAAACAGATATTGCAACGTCTTCTAGAGATTTGAAAGCTTCAGAAATTGCTAGTGCAAATGATACGGATATGATTATTAGAGTATTCATTGTAGCTTTGGATGGTATTGCAATAATTGTGAACCCTGCTAACCCTATCACTCAAATAACTCAACAACAAATTACTGATATCTATAATGGTACAATTACTAAATGGTCAGATTTAGGAGTTGATGTAGATATTGATGGTATTAAAGTGTTAGAGAGAGACGAAAATTCTGGTACTCACGAATTCTTTAATGAGTTTTTCATGAACAAAAAAGAAGTTGATTCTACTAAACTCTTCGATTATGGACAATATCAATCAACCAGCGAAATGTTTAGTGTTGTTGCAAGTGAAGTCAATACTATTGCTTATGGTGGATTAGGATACGTAACTGAAGATGTAAAAGCTTTAGACGTTTCTGATAAAGACGGAGCAAACTTTGCACCTCCATCTGTTGCTACAGTTCAAGATGGATCATATGCAGTTAATAGACCTCTTTACTTCTTTACAGATGGTGAACCTACAGGTAGTGTCAAAGATTATATTGATTTCGTCTTTTCTTATGAAGGACAAACCATTGTTTTTAATGTAGGTTTTATACCTGTTGGAGACTATGATGAAACAGGTGGTGATGGTGGTCTTCGGACTTCATTCGGATATGTAGCTATTCCTTTAGCCTTGGGGATAATAGCCTACACTGTTATGAGGAGAAGAAGCTAATTCTCCTCTTTTTTTATTTCTCAAGGTTATTCTAATCCTCTTAATCAATCAAGGCTTATCATATAAATTGAATAAAATATATGGAGGAAAAAAAATATGGCTACAAAAAATCCGATAGAAAATTCAAATGTTTCACACAAACAAGATCTCGCTATTCTTCGAGATCATTACTTAAGTTTACCGTCCCATTCTTTGTTGTTAAGAAAAAAAGTTAATGCTTCTTTGAAATATCTTCTACTTTTTACGGCTCTCTTTGCGAGTATTCTTATTTTCTTGATAACTGCGTATATATTCTTTGAATCTGTTCCAATTATTACAAGTTTTAGTTCTATCATTGAATTAGTCTTTTCGACGGAATGGTATCCTAAAATCGAAAAATTTGGTTCGTTAAATTTGTTCATAGGTTCTTTTATTGTTGCCTTTTATGCTACAATAATAGCTATACCTATTGGTATTGGAGTGGGAATTTTCCTTTCTGAAGTTGCTTCTCCTAAAACAAAAAAAATTATCAAACCTATTATCGAAGTTATTACTGCTATTCCTTCTGTAATTATAGGATTAGTTGCTTCCCGCTTCCTTTCAATTGCTGTTATGAACACTTTCTTTGCACTTGATATGCAAAACGAGTATAGTTCGGGAAGGATAGCTATTACAGCGTCTATAGCATTAGGTTTTATGGTTATTCCTGTTATAGCAAGTCTTACTGATGACGCTCTGTCATCAGTTCCTAATGAGTTAAAAAAAGCATCTCTTGCTCTTGGAAGCAGTAAATGGGAAACAATTCCTAAAATTTCCGTTCCTTATGCTAAATCAGGAATCATTTCTTCTTGCATTTTGGCTTTTGGTAGAGTGATAGGTGAGACTATGGTTGTTTTAATGGTTACAGGGAGTAATCCTGGTTTAAACAAAGGATGGTTCAATCCACTTCAATCAGTTTATCCTGTTCCTGCAGTAATAGCACTTGAAACAGGGGATGTCGTAATTGGTGATCCCCAATGGCACGCATTATTCTTTGTGGGATTGCAACTACTATTAGTTTCTTTCGTCATAACAGGATTTGGGAGGTTAGTCGTTAAGAAACAGTTATCTTTTGGTGGAATAAAGAAAATTTTGAACATAGTAGTAAAGAAAAAACACTCTAAACAGAATAAACAAAACACTACACCCGTTTTAACTCCACCAGACACCAATTTTGTAGGAAAATCGATCATTAGAGAAGAAGTTGATAATAGAAATCACTTCCATCCAAAAACGACAGTATGTGATTGTCCATTAGATGAGATATATGAAAGCACTCCTTTAAATATAAGAAAGAAATTTATGACACAATACATAGTCTATACACTATTTGGCTTTCTTACAGTTTCAATGCTACTAGGTTTAACCTCTATTGTTGTAATTGTAGTTTATTTTGGTGTCCAAGATGTTTGGTTAATAGATTTTTTCCAATCCCCAACATATACTTATAAAATGCAAGGTCATTATGGTTATTTACAAGCTACACTAGGGTCTATACTTGTTGTTACAACAGCAGCGGTATTAGGTTTGCCTTTATCAACCTTAGCAGGGATCTACCTCCAATTCTACGTGAAAGAAAATAACAGGTTTGGTGAATTCGTGAAGAATTCTATTCAGAACATTGCTTCTGTTCCTAGTATTATTGTTGGTCTTTTTGGTTGGGGTTTATTTGTGCTAATCTTTGGTTGGGGTAAAAGTGTTCTAGCAGGAGGAGCAACACTAACTATTATGATGATTCCAATTGCTACTTCTACGACAATAGAAGCGTTAAAACAAGTCCCTTCCGATTATAGATTAAATGCATTGGCTTTAGGCTCTACTAAATGGGAAAGTATTAATAAACAAAATATTCGTTATGCAATGCCTTCAATAATTACAGGTTACTTATTTTCTATTTCCAGAGTTATTGGTGAAACAGCACCTATAATTTTAACAGTAGCAGCTTCGATATACTCTACTAAATTACTCCCTACTAGTTTAGTAAACATGGGTGTTGCTATGTTACCTTTCGAAATTTATACACTTGCTTTATTTGGAACAAGCCCTTATAGTTTAAGCTGGGCTATGACTTGTGCTATGGTTTTGCTCCTGATGGCGCTCGTTCTTTATACCTTAGGACAGATATTAAGGGTAAAATTACAAGTTAAATATGAGTAGGAGATGAAATAATGATGTCAAAATTAGATTTAGTAAACAAATTCAAAATTAAGAATAAATTAAAGACTGAAGAGGATAAAATAAACTATCAAATGTCCTCTGATGTAGCTGCTTCAGTACGAAACTTTAGTTTCTATTATGATAAAGTTGAAGCTGTAAAAAGTGTTACACTAGAAATACCGAAGAATAAAATCACAGCATTAATAGGACCTTCTGGTTGTGGTAAATCTACATTCCTTCGTACATTTAATAGGATGAATGACGAGATAGATGGTTTTAGATATGAAGGAGAGATAGTTCTCAACAATGAAAACATCCTTCATCCTGATACGGATCTTATTAGTCTTCGTACCTATGTAGGAATGGTATTTCAAAAACCTAGTCCTTTCCCACAAACTATATGGAATAATATAGCTTATGGTCCTAGAATACGAGGTATTAAAAATAAGGACACTCTTAACCAGATAGTGGAATTTTCCTTACAAAGGTCTGGTTTATGGAATGAAGTAAAAGATCGTTTAGACGATAATGCTACACAACTATCTGGCGGTCAGCAACAACGTTTATGCATCGCAAGAACTTTAGCTGTATGTCCAGAAATAATATTATTTGATGAACCTTGTGCAAGTTTAGATCCCATTTCAACTTCGATAATTGAAGATTTACTTGTTGATTTGGCTAAAGATTATACTGTTATTATTGCAACACATTCTATGCATCAAGCCGCAAGAATAAGTAATATGACAGCTTTCATGTATCTTGGAGAACTTATAGAATACGATAAAACCGAAAAAGTTTTTGAAAATCCTGCTAATAAGTTAACAGAGCAATACATTACAGGAAGATTTGGTTAAACAGGTGACAACAATGAGACAAAAATATGCGGTTCAATTAAAAGGTATGAAAGAGGATTTTCTTCTTCTACATAGCGTTAGCATCAAAAATCTTGAATTAGTAAAAGCTATATTAGATGAACAAGACAATTTTGATACTATTCGTAAGTCAAAAGAGCTAGATTGGAATGTTAGGCAATTATCTGAACAAATAGAGCAAAATTGTTTTAAAATCCTCTCTTTACAACAACCCTTAGCAAAGGATTTGCGTTTCATCGTAGCTGTGTTGAAGAATACCACAGATTTCGAGCGAATTTCTCGAGATTCGCTACACAGTATTGAAGAATTATCAGCAATTCTACCTAGATTAAAAAAGGAGCACATTCAGTTAATTATTCAAATGGTCGATAGTATTTGCCATATGATGGAAGTGTTGAATTTAGCTTTAGAGACAGAAAGTGTAGCAAATCCAAAGAAATTATCAGAAATCGATTCAATTGTTGACGAAGCTTATGATAAAGTAATGGATTCTATTACTAAAGATTTTGAAGTAAATGCAAATAGATTACCAGAAATGATCTCTTTAGCTAGTCTTGTTCGTTATTTAGAAAGAGTGGGTGACCACATTTGTAACATAGCTGAACGTTGGTATTATACCTTAAAAGCTGAAAGAATAGTTATTAAGTAACTTTTCTTTCCTATTTTTGGCAAAGCTAAAGTATTTTTTAAGAAGGAGAGTTTACCTTTCCCTATTTATTACTAATTCGGCTATATCCGCTGAATAGGATGAGATTCTCTCAAAACTTTTAAGAACTAATATCATTTTTATCGCATCTTCAGATTTTAGGTGAGTAACACTATTGTAGAGAGCATGTATCTGTTCATATATTACCGATTTCTCATTTGCAATCTCATTAGCTGCTACTATATTCCTACTATAGAAGTATTGTATTGCACTATTATACCGTTCCCTTACTTTATCACGTAGAATGGAAATTTTGTTTATTAGTTCGGTATCATTTATTGTTTCTTCGGCATCAATTGTCATTTGTGCTATACTGAATGCATGATCAGCTATTGCTTCCAGTCTTTTTACAATCAGTTTGTAATCTAATACTTCTACTAATTTTAACCCTAAATACGAACAGTAACTGAAATCAGTCAAAACTGCATTAAGTTGTCTAGAAACCAAAAAATATAATTTATCAACGGAACTTTCTTGAATTCTAATGAGTCTTGCAGTATCTTTCTGGTTTTTAATAAATGCCTCTATAGAAGAATTAAACATTTTATCTGCTAACACATGCATACGTTTTATTAATTGGTCCAAATCAAGAGATTCCAGGGAGGATAAATCTTTTAGCACAATCCAATTTGTTGACTCTTCCACTACTTCTACACCCATAAGAGTGCTAACAAAAGAGGTTATTTCTGCCCTTATTTCTAAATCTATATCGTTTTTATCATAAATTTTTATGATGTTGTAGCCATAAAGGTATTTACTTAAAATTAACCTAAGAATTAAGTTTGTATCATCTATTTTTCCAATATCTATTTCTGTTTCCCCAGCAAGGAGTTTATATTTATTGCTAGTAGGTTGAATGAGTAAGTTTCCATCAGGTTGTGTAAATATGGTTACAGTCTCACCTTTATCTAATTTAGCTTGTCTAATCCATTCGACAGGTAAAGCCACAGTAAAAGTACTACCACCTGTTTTTTGTATTCTCCTTGAATATCTATATTCTTCTTTCATTTTCCTAAGTAATAGGAGAGCAGAACTATATATATCTTAGGATAATACTTCTTTTTTCCAAATATATATAGAAGCGATACTAAGATATATATTTACTCTATGGGAAAAACGTTTATATCAATCAAAGCGTGTCTTACGTCTTCTAGTTTCTTTTGAGCAGTATTTTTCTTTTTTTGGATGTAGTTGGCTCCAACAAAATCGCCCCTATTTTGTAAATCTTCAATAAGTTTTGTATATTCATCTATTATAGTTGTTTCTGATTCTTCTAGACTAA
>CAZEQQ010000101.1:0-8251 GCA_964514425.1 uncultured archaeon | reverse complement strand
TTCTTTCCACATTCTTCTAAAGCTTGAGGAGCAAAGTTAGCAGGCACAATAACTATTGCACATTCAATAGGATCAGGAATGTCTAAAACTGACTTGTAAAGTTCATAAGTTTTCTCACCTATTGTGTGTGATCCCCCTTTTGGATTCACTAGATATAAGTTTCCAGGAAAATTTAGCGCAAAATTTTCTGCTACAACGCCTCCGGGCTTTATTGAATTTGTAGATGCACCAATAACACAAAAACTTTTAGCGTTAAAGAATTTTTCTAGTTTTACGGGCATGTTTATCAAACTCTTCAATTAAAAACCAAATAAAAGTTTTTGGAAGTAAGCATTAGTCTAAACATACTTTTAAAAAAAGAAATGTCAGAAATTCATGAGTTCTATTTTTAACACTGATAATGGATTTAGTAGTAACAATTATTTTACAACTAATTTACTTTTTTCTAGAAAGCTATAAATATCTTTTTTACACTATAATGTTATGGCACGTAATAGAGCACTAGTAAATATATTGGGGGTAATTCTTGGAATTGCATCAGGTATAGGCGTATTATATCTTGCACAACTCTTTATCGAAGGAGAAATGATGCTTTTAGCTGTGGTCATTGCCTTTCTTGTTATAGGATTAGTTATCGGTTTTTGGGTACATGCAAAGGACACAATGAAAATCATTTTATTCTTGGGCCTTTTCACATTGATAGCTGGTATAACTGTAGGTTTGTTGATGGTTTTAGGTGGGTTTGAAATTATGGGGGCAGTGTCAAATCCTCTTGAAGCTATAGTTGGAACAATAGTTGCTGTTATAATAATAGTTTTTGGGGTGATAATGGCTATAATCACGGTTGTTAGTACGCTTATTATGATTATAGGGGCACTCATCGGAAGAGCCATTGGACAGTCCATTTGGGAAGATAATCTTTCCGAATCGTCCAAATATAAAAAGATGAATTATTCTTGAAAAGCCTTGCATTCCTTTTTTAGTTCTTTTCATTTTCAGTATTTTCAAAATGGTTATTAACTTCATAAAGATATTTGATTTCGATGAACTCTATAAGAGAAAAAGATATCCCTCTTTATTGGACAGATTCTTATCAAACAGAACTTTCAACAGATATTGTAGCTATTCGTGATACTGATGTTCAACTAGCTCAAACCATATTTTATCCTTCAGGTGGAGGTCAACCTTTTGATACTGGTGTGTTGCAACAAGGTGAGATAACTTATGAAATACAAGAAGTATATCAAGAAGATACAACCATTTGGCATAAAATCAAAACCAATAAACCTCTTCAAATCGATAAAGATAGTAAAGTTTTAGTTTGCATAAACTGGGATACACGCTATGCTCTTATGCGAACTCATACTGCACAACATATCGTCTCCTACCATTTAAAACAGTTATACGACTGTAGTACTCTTAAATCTAACATAGAAGGGTACAAAATTGATATAGAAATAGAAAAAGAATTAGCTGTCAACCAGATTTTAGAAGCATTAAAGCTTTCTAATATTAGAATTGAAGAAGGAGCTAGTGTGGAATCGTTAATTCTTACTCAAGATGAATATTCTAGAGACTATAAGGATAAAATTAGAGGTAAAAAAACAGCTGAATCTCTCGTACGTTTGATAAAAATTGGTGATTTCGATATAGTTTGTTGTGGTGGAACACATATCAAAAACATTCAAGAGATTACTGGAATATTTTTAGAATCCGTTAAAGGTCACAATATTAGACTCTTAACAAATAGAGAGGGTATTAATTTTATGAATCATCAAAGAGAATTGATGATCAAATTGGAAGAATTGACCATTCAAAAAGGTCAGAAAATGTTTGATATGGTAAAGAATAAACTTGATGAAAACATGTTTTTAACTGATGCTGCCGTTCATCTCCTTAAATCTTATCTCTCTAATCTTAATCCTTTTATCAAAGAGTTGAACGGGAATAAAGTTGTTCTTTTGGAGCTACAGGGGATTACGAGACAAATACTTCAGATGGTAGTTAATGACATCCAAGAGGGAATTTTTCTTGTGTTACATGGTCGAGGTAATATTCTCTATTTTATTTCAAAGACTCAACTGTTAAATGCTAATGAAATATGCAAAAAATTTATGGAAAGAACAAAAACTAAAGGAGGAGGAAATACTGGTTTTGCCCAAGTTTTAATTGAGGGCATAGTCAATCCTTTTTCTATAGTAGAAGAGATATTAAAAATGTAGAAGAAGAGAGTTTAAAACCAACTTTCTTCTTTTGGTCCTATCCAAGTATAAGTTATTGGTTTGGATTTGCTATTGAGTTGTACTTTTTTCTCAATGATTAATTTCTCTAGATGAGCATAAAAATTGGCTTTTGAGGCTAAGACATTATATGGATGATACCATAATACGCCTAAAGACGATTCTACACGTTGAGTTAATTCATCCAATGTCAAGAATTTTTGTTCTTGCATTACCATTTCAATTTGCCTTTCTTTTTCTTTAAAAGCCATTTCTACATCTAAAATGTAGGGAATAATGCTTCTTCCTTCTTGGTATTGATCATGAGCTGGACAAAGTATATTTGTTGAAGCTTTTTGCAAAAAGTCTAAATTTTTCAACCAATCTTTATAGCTGCCAGAGAAATCAATTAGATAACTATGGGGCAGGGAAGGATACATGTTTAACGCATCACCTGAAAATAGAATTTTTCCTTGTGTGTAGAAATACATAGTATGTCCTTCACAATGACCATCGAAGTTTATTGTCATTATTTTTCCATCATCAAGGTCAAATCTTTCTCCGTCTTTAAAGAGAATATCAGGTTCAATTTTTGGGATAGCATCAAATATATCTCTTTTTACAGCAAAATATAATCTTTCCTTATTTCCAAACTGGAAATTTTTTGTTTTCAAGATATTACTGGGATTTTTTGCTGTTTCTGCTAACTTTTCATTTACTGCAATTTGCGCCTTAGGGAATGTTTTTCTTAATTTATCTAGTCCTCCTACTGTATCAGGATGATAATGAGTAAGGAAGATATATTTAACTGCAGAAAGCTTTTTTCCCTTGCTGTATATCGCCTCTTCCACTACACTTTCTGTTGTCCCTTTAGAACCAGTATCAATCAGTGCAAACTCATCTTTGCCTACAAGGTAAATCCTATTATGTTCACCGCCATCTCCTAACGCGCCATCACATATGGTGAGATAGTCGTCTATTGTTCTTATTGGTTCTCCAAACATTTTTTTCACTCCTAACGAGCTTCAGCGAGTATATTGGCTACAACATTTGAAACTTTTTTCAATCCTTGAATCTGTTTAGATAGTTTTTGTTTTTCTTCTTCATATACTTTTTCGCTCTTTTCTCCAGTTTGGTACTTTATATACAATAATTCTGATTCTTTTTGAATACTCTTGATTTTTTTATCTAATGCATCAAAGGTTTTTCTCATTTTAGCCAATTCTATATTGAGTTTTAGTGTCAAATTTTCGATGTTTTTCTTATATTTTGCTTCAACTTCTTCATAAGAACTACGACTTATTGATTTATCCCCTTTAATTGCTTCTAATTTACGCAGTTTTTCACGTTCATTATTCCGGTCTTCAATAATCTCTTCGATTGGTAATATTCCACCTTCTAAATCTTCAAATTGACTTTCCTTATTTTTTATTTCTTCAACTTCTGCTTTTAAGGTTCTTATTTTAGGTATTGCCTCATCACGTGGAATAAGTTTATTTTGGACACGATCAAGTAGTTTGTTTATTTCATTTTCTACTTCTTGTTTCTGCTTCAGTAAAGTAGCATATTCCTCTCTTTGTATGATGATATTAGATATTCTTTCTACTAATTGATCATCAGTCAAAGGTTTCTCTTTTTCTTCATCTTCTACTACAGTTTTTTCTTCTTCTAAAGGTGCATCATGAATATAAGATACTCCGGTAGGTGAAGAACTATCTTCAACGACTTTTTCATCTATTATTTCTTCCTTTTTTTGCGTCTCATGCACGATTCGTGCACCGCATCGACGACAGAAATTATGACTTTCTTTTACGGGATTTTTACAAAAAGGACACTCACTGACCATATTTAAGCCTCCATAGTATTTTAGAGCTTGAAATTGTTAGTTGATGTAACTTCATAATGTAACTTGTCTTTTCCCTTTAAAAAATATATGTATATACTTTCTTTGTTTTGGCAACCAATACTTTTTGTAATATAGGATATAGAGACAAAAACAGCCATCGGGATATCTAAATGTTCATTTCAAGAATTTTTATTGCCTAAACACAGCTTTTAAAAATACTTAAACTGATGGTGAATTAATAATATTCGAAGGTAATACGATGAAAGCCGAAGTAGAAAAAATTATCGAAATGATTAGAGTATCACTCCAACAACATGGAGGAGATATTGAACTTGTTGATGTTGAAGAAGAAACAGGAACAGTTAATGTCCGACTTCAAGGTGCTTGCGCAGGTTGTCCTGGAAGTCAGATGACACTTACAAATACAGTTGAAAGAGCACTCAAAGAACATGTCCCTGGTGTTAAGAAAGTAGTAAATAAAAATATGTAATAATTTTACTTTTTTTAAATTACCACTTCTTTTGTGATTTTAAATTTCTAATTTAGCTAATTTTTTTACAACTCAATTGTTAAACGTGAATCATCTGTTTTATGTTTATAAAAATAGAAAGGTTTTTTTAATATGAGGTGTAGAATATTTGTTTTGCCTATAAGGAAGAATTAACTCATGTCCAAAAACGTTCAACTCCCCTCTGAGCTAACATTTCACCAGAATCGCCTTAGCAAGGACATTTTATTTATTCTTAGTCAAGGTATTGGTAACAAATTTACTGCTTCTGGTTCAAAACACTTAGGGCGTTTTTTATGGGCGTTAGTAGAAGATCCTATCTACCAAGCAGAAGAGGAGGTATTTTATTTAGTTAGTAAAATTAGTGTAATGATCGGTCATTATGATTTAGCAATAAAATGCTTGGATGAAAATATATTAGGTTCAGTTGTTTGGGCTAGTGTGGGTTTATTTGAGATAGGAGAGATAGATAAAGCAATAAATAATTTAAAATTAGTTATTAAGAAAGAAACAACGGATATTCCTGTTTTAGTAGAAGCTGTTACTTGGTTAGTTGTATTTAAAACAATGATTGGTCAAATAGAGGATTTTCAAGAGTATAGTGAGTTACTCGAAAAAACATTTGAATCAAACCGTTATGCCTTAATTCCTGAACAAATTGCACAATTGAAGGATTTTACCATAGCTCTTACTAAAATTGATACAGAGAGTAGTATTGTTAGTATTAAAAAAATTCATAATTTTATTAAAGAGAGAAAAAAAGCGGAAGACAGCTATTGGCCTATTATTGCTCATTATTTCTTAGCAGAAGAAAGTATTGAATCCTCAGATTATTTTTCTGCAGAAGAACACTATCAAAAAATAGCTTCTTTGACGAATGTTTTTTCCAATGAGATTTTTGCTTTACTTTCTAATATTGGTTTAAGTCATATACTCTATTTTAAGAATAAACTGAAAGAAGCAAATATCTGCATAAGCAAGACAATTCAGAATATTAAAGGTAGATCACAATATCTCCTAGCTAAAGCTTATCTTATTCGCGGATATATTTTATCACGGTTAAACTATCTTGATGAAGCTATTAATTGTTTTAGCACATCACATGATTTAGCTAAAATTTTTGAAGACACCAATTTAATGTTAAACTCGTTCTTTGGATTAGCTTATGTTTACCAAATAAAAGAGGAAGACGAAAAATCAAAAAGACTTTATGAACAGGCCTATGACCTTGTTGAAACCATTACTAATAAAAAACAGTTTGTAAATGCTTTAAGTCGAGTAGCACAAATGGATCTTTATGAAGGAAAAATAGACGTTGCACTGAAGCATTATGACAAAATAGAAGTGCTTTCAGAAGAAATTCTTTACCAAAAAGGGAAAACTGATGCACTTTTACATAAGGCAATCATAAATGTTCAAAATGATGTCAATATACCTTTGCAGATTGAGATCTTTCAAGCCTGTCAAATTCTATATGAAGAAATAAATGATTTTCGAAGTAGTGCCAATTGTAATATACTTATTGCTAACGCATTCATCAAATTGGGTGAGATAGAAAAAACAGAAGAGTATCTTGAAAAAGCTAAAAACCATTATTTGGAAGTTGTTGATTCACTTAAAATAGCAGAAATTAAAGAATTGCAAGCAGAATTTGATATTCTACAAGGGAAGTTTGAAAGCGCTTTAGAGAAATTACGCTCTTCTTACTCACGCTATTCAGATACTTTCGATAAAAAGGGACGTATTCGATCTTTAAGGAAAATATCTGATGTTTTAGCTCTTAAAGGCGATTTTATTGAGAGTTTTTTGCGCTATGAAAGAATAGATAAGAATCATTCTACTGATTGTACGTTAAACGAACGGTTGATTGTAAGAGCTAATGCAGCTAGAGTTAGTAGTTGTGTTGAGAATTATGAGAAAGCTGTCAAATACTATGATAACGTGCTTTTAGAAGTTAAAGAACATAACAAGGATAGACTTTACATAGACATTTTAATAGAAAAAACATATGTTTTGCTCCAGATGAGATCATTAGTTGCAGCAGAGAGAAACATCCAAGAAATCAAAGACAAAATTAAGGAAATCAACAGCTCAAGAAAAAGTTGTGTGCAATTTTTGGAAACTTTGACACGAATTAATAAAGGAGAGGATATTCATCACACAGAATTAGAGAAGGGATTAAACACAGCTATGAGAGAGAATAATAAATTCAGTTCTCTTGCCTTTATAACACTCGTTCTTAAAAGTTTCCTCAAACAAATTAAAATAGAACCTACTAATGAAGATTTTTCTAATAATTTTCTTTCATTTTTGCAATTTTTCAAAGGTTTTTGTATCAAAAACAAAATTCACTACTTACATGGCTTTGTTTACTTAATAGAGATAACCAGTGCTTGTATTTATGAAGATAAACTAGACTTAGGTTCTCTAATATCACAAGCTTCTGATTTTTATACGATTACTGGAATTGAGGATCTTCAACATCAAAGTATTTATCTTCAATACAACATAAGTGAATGGAAAGGTATTCCTGATTTAAAGCTTAAGTCTATTTTAAAAATACAAAAAGTTATTGAAACACCATATGAAATGCTTGAAAGTCTCTTTGAAAGAGTTTTTGCCTTATTATTTATGGAAAAAATAAAAGATGCACAAAGTCAAATTCTTAATCCGCGATAGTGCAAAATATTTATTCTAAGAGCCCAACATCAGTTCTATGGAAGATAGTTCCTTTTATAGAGGGTAATTTAGACATGGCTTCTTTCCTAGCTAACTCTAGATTTTCTCCTTTTCCAATTACAGCTACGGCGCGACTCTTTGTTGTTTTAATTGCCTTATTTTCCCTGTAAACAGAAGCAAAGCAAATGTGTTCATATATGTCTTGCGATATTTCTAAAGGTTGGTCAGCTATAGGTGAATCAGGATAACCTTCAGGAACAACATAAACACAAGTTGTGGCTAGATCTTCAAATTTTACCGTTGTTGGTTTACTATCAATGAAAGCTAAACAGTTTTCATTGAAGTCAGATTTAAGAAGTGCTAGAACATTTATCGCTTCTGGATCTCCAAATCGTACGTTATATTCAATTAAGAATAATCCTTTGTCAGTTTTCATGAATTGACCATATAAAACTCCACGATACTTCATTCCAGTTTTTTCTTTAATTGCGTTGAGAGTCTGTTTCAAAATATTAGAAGCTCCTATTAGATCATTTTCTTCTACAAATGGCAATTTATGAGTTTCGAGAGAATATGAACCCATGCTACCTGTATTTGGTCCTTTTTCGTTGTCATATGCTCTTTTATAATCTCTTACTAGTGGCATAGGATAGATTGTTGTTCCATCAGTAAATATCTGTAATGAAAACTCTTTTCCTTCTAATTTTTCTTCTATTAAGAATGATTTTTCTGTTGAAAGAAGTTTACTTGCATACTCTTTTCCTTCATCCATTTTTGTGAAATGATCCCCATATACTTTCACACCTTTTCCACCAGTTAAACCATCGGGTTTGATAACAATTTTTTCTCCCATTTGACTTATGGCACTATCAAAATCATCTAAAGAAGCGCATATCCTTAAATTAGGGGTTCCATCTATCTTCTTTTCCAGCATTAATTTTCTAGCAAAGACTTTACTTGATTCTATTTGTGCAACTTCTTTTCTAGGACCACAAGTAG
>CAZEQQ010000100.1:0-8292 GCA_964514425.1 uncultured archaeon | reverse complement strand
GATTTAGAATCGATGGTTATCGCCACATCGTGGAAGGAAAATAGAAAAGCATTCTATTATAATCAAAAAATTAATTGTATGCCAGCTAAGGGAACAGTATCTATTGGAACAAAAAGATATACATTTACTCCTGAGTCTAGTATGGGGGGATTTGATTGGGGAAGAGGAAGATGGACTTACAAAAATAGATGGTATTGGGGGTCAGCTTCTGGTAGATTGGATAATGTTCCTTTTGGTTGGAATATAGGTTATGGATTTAGTGATCGTACTCCAGCGTCGGAAAACATGATTTTTTATGATGGAAAAGCTCACAAACTTGATCAAGTTACTATTCAAATGGATTCTTCTGATTATCTTAAACCTTGGCGTTTCACTAGTAATGATGATAGATTTGAAATGTCTTTTGAACCTCTTGTTGATCGTAGAAGCAATGTCAATTTTCTCTTTATCAAGTCTATCCAACACCAAGTTTTTGGTCATTGCACAGGTCAGGTTACGTTAAATGACGGTACAAAATTAAAAGTAGACAAATTTCTTTGTCTTCTAGAAGATTTTGTGAATTGGGGGTAAGAAAAAGGATTATTTTCTTTATTCCTAGATTTGTTTTAATGCTTGATCTAAATCTTCTATCAAATCATTTTCATCTTCAATTCCTATTGACATTCTTATCATAGTATCGGGAATGTCTATTGCTTCTCTTTCGCTCTGAGTTAGTTGTTGATGTGTAGTGAAAGCTGGGTGCGTAGCTAAAGTTTTTGTTGTCCCTAGATGACCTGTATGAATTATCAGCGAAAAAGCGTCTATTACTTTTCTTGCATCATTTAGTTCTCCTTTTGTTACAAAAGATAAAAGAGCACTATAGCCTGTCATTTGCTTCTTTGCCAATTCATGTTGCGGATGCGAGGTTAAACCAGGATAGTTTACATTTATAACTTTTGGATGATCTTGTAAGTATTCTGCTATTATTTGTGCATTCTCACAATGTTTTTTCATTCTCAAGTGCAATGTTTCCATGCCCAATAGCAATAACCAACTATTAAAGGGACTTATTGATGGTCCTATATTCCTATATTCAATGTTTCTTATCTCATTGATATATTCTGCTTTTCCGGCTATAACACCAGATATACAACTCGAGTTACCACTTAAATATTTTGTAGCTGAATGTACTACTATATCAGCTCCTAATGAGATAGGTTTTTGTAAAGCAGGAGAGGCTACCGTGTTATCAACAATTAAGGGCAAATTATGTTCTTTTGCTATTTTTGCTACTTTTTCTATATCCACAATGTAAATATTAGGGTTAGACGGAGTTTCTATATAAAGAAATTTTGTTTTTTCATCTATTTTTTCTTCCCATTCAGCTATATTATTTCCGTCCATAATAAATCTATAATCTATGCCCATTCTTGGCAATGTTTGTGTGAATAATTGTTGACTACCACCATATATTTTTCCTGTAGAAACAAAATTTTCTCCTTTTTCCGCTAATCTAATAATAGCTAGGAACTCTGCGGCCATACCTGAAGATGTAGCTAAAGCTTTTTCTGCTTGTTCTAGAGCTGCTAATCTTTCTTCGAACATTTTGTTAGTGGGATTATCCATTCTTCCATACATGAACCCTTCAATTTCATTTCTAAATAGTTTTGCGGCGTATTCAGCAGATTCATAGGGGTAAGAAACAGTTTGGTAGATAGGTGGAGTAATTGTTCCGGTTTCTAAAACGTTATGTCCTGTGTGCACACATTGAGTGTCAAAACGATATTTTTTATCCTTTCTTTCCATATTTCTGTAAATTTTTGTGGATTATTATTTATTTTGGTCTTTTTTTTAAAATCAAAAAAGATTCTTTGAAATTAGAAAACCTTTTTTTATTCCGTCAATGTACATATAATTATGTGTGATACAATAGTTGCAACAAAAGAAGCTACTAAGGATAGTAGTATTATTTTTGGTAAAAATAGTGATAGAGAACCAAATGAAGCAGCAAGTGTCGAATATTTTCCAAGACAAAAACATAAAGTAGGTAGTAAAGTAAAATGCACTTATCTGTCTATTCCCCAAGTTGAAGAAACTAATGAGATAGTAATTGTTCGGCCCTTTTGGATGTGGGGCGCAGAAATGGGAGCTAACGAATATGGAGTTACTATTGGTAATGAAGCAGTATGGACTAAAGAGCCTACAAGAGATAAAGGGTTACTGGGTATGGATCTTCTTCGATTAGCACTTGAAAGGACACAAACAGCTAAAGATGCTATGCAACTTATTATTGATCTAATACAAGAATATGGACAAGGTGGTCCATGCGGTTATACTGATAAAAAGTTAAACTATCATAATTCCTATATTATTGCTGATACAAATGAAGCGTGGGTTTTAGAGACTGCAGATAAGTTCTGGATAGCCGAGAAAGTTAAAGGATTTAGATCTATTTCTAATACATTGAGTATTGGTTCAGAATATGATCTTATTCATCCCGATCTTTTAACTCATGCTAAATCCAAAGGATACATTAAGTCTGAAGAAGAGTTTAATTTTGCTGAAAGCTTTAAGCCTTCTTTCCATATTACTCATTGGGGAGCTAAAGGTAAAATTAGACAACAATGTACAACAGGTTTATTACTCCAGAATAAAGGAAAAATTACTCCTGAAATGGCAATGAGTTTTCTACGAAACCATAATATTCAACCCTCTCAAGAAGATGATTGGTCTCCACATAAAAGTTCTATGAAAAGTGTTTGTCTTCATGCCACTTCATTCATTACACCAAGTCAATCTGTTAGTTCGCATGTTGCTCACATTAAAGATAATATTCAAGTACATTGGATGACGGGAAGTTCGTTTTGACAATATTGGAAAAGTTCCTACAGACACCTACGATCAAGATTCCGTTTGGTGGCAACATGAAAAACTACATCGTTTAGTTCTTCAAGATTACAACACTAGAATGAATCTTTACCGTCATGAGCGTGATAAATTAGAGAAACACTTCAGCCAATTAGTGAATAAAGAAATAGAAAGTATTTCAGGCAACGTGTCTAAAAAGGATGTAGATAAACTTAGAAACATTACAGATGAAGCTTTTACCTTAAGTAAAGAAAATACTACTCAATGGATAAAACTTCTAGAAAATTCTCAAGTTGAGAAAAAACCTGGATTTTTCTATCGCTCTTTTTGGAAGAAATTTAATAAGACAGACAAAATTAATATTTAACTTTCCTTTTTCCTTTTTCTTCTTTTTTAAGAAATGCGTGATAAGCGTGCCAGTTCAGTTCATAGCCTATAGGCTCAGACGGTAAAACCCACTTCATTTCACGCATGTAGACTTTTCTTACAGTACTAAAAAATGTTCCTTTTCGTTCTACTTTACTGACAAAAGTTTTTTAGTTTGTCATGGTTTTGCGTTAAAGAATTAGAGGGGTGAAGGGATTAGAGGTTCAAAATTCACATCAATATTCTTACTATTTGTTATAATTTCTATTGTTTTGAATTTTTGAGAAGATTGAGTGATATTATATAATAATTTAACAGCCCACTCTTCAAAATGCTTTTGTTTGCTAATGTATTTTGGCACAATATGTCCTATTAATTGATATCCCTCAAACTCTTTCTTTTTCTTTATCAACCCTTTTTCACTAGTTGTAGAACCAATAAGTAATAGAGACATGATATTATTTTCTTGATCTTCTACATTTATTATTATAAGTTCCACTTCTTCTATTACATCTTCTTTAGATTTGTCAAAGATTAATCTATTTAGCGCTTTCTTAAGGGTGTATCGGTCTTTTATGCTCCCCTCTAGCCACCTTTTACGTATAAATTCTCTTGTTAAGCCATAAACTGCATCGGAATCTACTATTGCATTTCTAAAGACTATTTTATCGTTCGCTTTTCCTATTAAAGTCGGTTCTTCACAAATTATTGCAATGTTTTTCAAGTTTTGCGCGACACTGGGTGAGGATGCCAAATCATAGACCATGTTTATGTTTAAGGATTTACTTAATAGATGTCCATAATCTTTTTTGATGGTTAGTTGAAAATCTTCAGGTATTTTTTGTTCGTGTCTCAGTGCTTTTTCATAATACATTAATGCAGTTTTGTATTGATCATAATCGCCTAAACCTCTTGCAACTGCTGATAAATAGAGAGCTCTTTTTTCTTCTCCAAAAGTATTTATCTGATTTTCAACTTCTTTTAGTGAAGGAAGAAGCAATTCATCCGATATTTTGATTAAAGCTATAACCAACATCAACCTATGCATGGCTTCCATAACATTTGCTACTTCTTTCAGTGCTTTGAGTACTAATGATACTCCTTTTCTTATCGTTTCTTTGTATTTATCTACAATGATTAATCCTTGATTTTCTGTGAATACTTGTATAAAATAATCCATGACCATATTCAATTTATTTACAGGATAACTCGCACTTGAAGCCTGTTCTATAACAGTTATACAATAGTCTGCGGCTTTTTTATAATCTTTGTCAAAAAAGTGTATTAGTCCTGAGTTTATCTCGCAAAACACTATATTTTCTTTATTGTTAATTTCTTCTGCCAATTTTTTAGATTTTTTCAAATATTCTAGGGCGACTTCTTTTTCACCCAATGTTCTTTCAATAATAAACAGTCTATTTATTGCTTTTATTTCTAAGTCTGCATTCTTTATTTTCTGTGCGATATTCAATGCTTTTATGGCTGCTTGTTTTCCTCCATCATATTCATTATTCATTACAAAAGAGTCTGTCACTGCAAGATAGAAAGATATCTGTGTTTCTGTACTTGAAGAGGGGAGAAGGGGTTTGATAAATTTTAATATGGTTACTGCATCCTTTCTTTTTTCTTCATTTAAAAGTTCTCTACAAACGGTTAGTAAGGAAGTTGTAAAATCAATTAAACTTGTATTCTCTTTCAGTTTTAAACTTTTTAATAGAGTTTGATAACTTTGTTTATTTTTTAATATTGTGGAAAAGTTTTTTGCGTCATATGTTCGTAATATGTTAATAACCAGTGTAGAATCCATATAGCCACCTTTAACTAGAGTCTTAAAATTGTTTTGTTTTGAGAATCAAAAATCTTTACTTCACCAACAAATTTTTCATTCTTTCAACTAGTTTTGCTATATCAATTGTTTCTTTTTCTCGTGAGTATAAGTTTTGAATTGTTACTGTCTTTTGATTTTCTTCTTGTTTTCCTACAACAATCATGTAAGGTATTTTTCTTATATCTGCATCTTCTAAATGCCTTCTTATATTCCATCCTACAAGATTAAGAACAACATTAAATTCAGTTCTTAATAGATTTGCAATCTCTGCAGCATAAGCATTTTGTTCCTTCTTTATGGGAACTACACACATATCTATTTCATTTTTGAATTCGGGAAGCCTTCCTAAATCTTGAAGTATTGACATTATGACAGTCTCACCCATTCCTATTCCTACTGCAGCTATTTTTCCTCCACCAAATGTTTCTACGAGCTGATCATATCTTCCTCCTCCCGCTATTGCACGAGCGACAGAGCCTGTTTGGTCATAGAATTCAAATACTATTCCGGTATAATAATCTAAACCTCTAGCTATTGCTGCATTATATTCACAATTTTTTGCCACTTCAAATAATTCCAAATACTCAATTAACTCTTCTAAATTATCAAGTGCTTTGTTTGCTTTTTCTCCTATTTCCATTTTCCTTAACTTATCAATAAAAGTTCTTGGTTCGCCTTTTATTGAAGAGAAAGTAACAAGTTGTTCAGTTTGTTCTTTACTTATTCCAAGATCAAGGAATGCAGTAGTGAGAGTTTGTTTAGCTATAGAATTCAGATTCTCTACATATTCTTTTACAATAGGACATTTTTCTTCTTTCTCTTTTATTTTCTCCGTTTTTCCATCTGTATCTTGTTGATATATTGTTTTTAGCCATAAAGATAATTCTTTGGCTTCGGTATTTGTTACTCCTTTTTCTACCAATTCATTTTCTATGAATTCTTGGAGAAATTTGTCTTTAGAATCTATGATTTTAATTACTTCAACATAATTATCAATTTTTAAGTGCTCTAGAAAACCTTGAAATAGTTCTCGACTGTTAATTACGCAAATAAACTCTTCATCTTTTAGTCCTGCTTCTTTAATAATATTCACAGTTACTGCAATAATCTCTGCATCTGCACTAACATGTTCTGATCCTATTATATCCGCATTATATTGAAAGAATTCTCTTACTCTTCCTTTTTGGGGTGTTTCATTTCTAAATATTCTTGGTATGGAGTACCATCTCATAGGTTTTGCATATCTTTGTTGTTCATTCACAACCATTCTTGCTAATGTTGGTGTTTGCTCTGGTCTGAGGACAAGTTTTTTTTCATCTTTCCCTTGCACTAAAAATGTTTCATCTAATATTGCTTGTCCTGATTTTATTTCTATTAGTTTTGCATATTCTAATGAGGGGCCCTCATATTCTTCATACCCAAAGCGTTTGGAAATCTTATGCATTACATTTAAAATATAGTTTACATTCGCAAAGTATTCAGGGTAATAGTCCCTAAAGCCTTTAATTCCCTTTAGTATTTCCTTAATTTCACCATCGTCGATTTCCATATTGTCAAATATTCATGTGTTTTTTTAAATTATTCTTAGTTGTTCAACTTTCTTTGCAATCTAATAAAACAGATAGAAGTTTTAGATTTTCTAAAAATAAGAGGGGCTGAAAATAAAGTTGTTAAATGATTATAGGCTATTTTTTTCTTCATTTTCGGTTTCACAAGAATTTAGTGCCATAGAACGAGTTGTTTCTATTATAGGATTAGCTATTTTTACCCAACATTCATGATTTGTTATTAGTTCTTTTACAAAATAAGTATTCAAGTCATCACTACTTTCTTCTTTATGATAATCATTGGCTATTCCTTCAATATTCACGAAAATCTCTGTTAAAATTCGCATCAATATATTGGAAACTTTTTTTCCTTGTTCTATCTCTGTGATGAGCCAACATGATAACTTTTCATCAGCTGACATTACGATGTATTTATCATTAATCTCCATACTCTCAAACATTTGTTCATTTTTATTAGCAAATCTACATCGAATGAGATCAAAGAGTGGTTGATCAGCTTCTTTTGTAAGATCAGAAGAAGAAATTTTCGTTTCAATTACTTCATTTCCAAGTTTAAGATAACTGACGAAAGAATATTCATTCGTTGTTATTGTTGATAATTTAGAAATAAATACTTGAAATATCCATTTAATTGTTTCATTGATGCTCTCTCTTTTAGAGGGTGAGAGGAGAAGGAATTCCACTTTTTCTTTCTTTTCATCTTTCAATGATTTCTTAAAATCTTTTATTAATTTTTTATAGGCAATTTCTTCTTTTTCTTCATTCCATTGATTAAGAATTACAAGAAGTGGAGTAGTGCTATTTTTCCAATCTAGAATTTTGTTGAACCAATTTTTGGTTTCTTTCATGTTTTTCTTTTTTGTAGCGTCTACAACATATACTAAAGCATCAGAACGTTTGATATATCCCCTCCACAAAGATTTACGAAAGATTTCATCTCCACCCAAATCAGTTAAACCAAGTGTTATTCCATCAAGGTAAAGATTTTCGTGTAAGACCCCTTGAGTTGGTTCATGAGCGATTTGACTTTTGTTTGTAATTTCTGCTATAATGGTGCTCTTACCAGTACCCTCTAGACCAGTAAAAGAGACAATAAAATCCTTTTGTCCTATCTTGTTATGACCTCTACTAGGATTTGTATAATCTAATGCCACCTTTATAGCCCCAATCTAATCCTTTAATTTTCTCCTTATAAACGTAAATAATGTTATAGGTTAAAAGTTTAAGTATAGTACTAGTTGAAGTATTACTCCATTCTCACCTACTATAACACTTTTTTAGCAGTTTATCGTTTAAAGAGGAATTTAAATGAACAATAACTAGTGATTAATACCGATTTATGTAATACAAGTAAAATTAGATTATACTGTAAACTTCTGTTCTATTTTCGATATTTTATAGTGAGTTCATCTATTGACTTCCATTGAATTTTTGCATTAAGGTGTTGGCAGATTGGTAAAACAGCATCAGAAAATTGATTAAAATAGTGCTTTAAAGTTTCAAGAGTAGTTTCCTTAAGTTCTTGTAATTTATCATCAATTTTTTCGACAATAGTATTGCTTACTATACCAAAACTTGGGATAAAAGTCATGTGGTTGTTTGATAGATAAATACTGATTTCAGGAAGTTTTAATACTTTTGTTACTTCCTCTGTTGAAAATGTGCCAATTTGATTATTAATTT
>CAZEQQ010000099.1:0-8298 GCA_964514425.1 uncultured archaeon | reverse complement strand
CTTTATCGAAGGAAATAGAGTCTATCCTAGATTGCTAGTAGTCGTAAATAAAATTGATTTAATAACAAAAGAAGAGAAACAAAAACTTAGCGTAAAATACAAAGATTTTGTTTTAATAAGTGCTTTGAACAGAGATAATCTAGAACAGGTAAAAGATGTTATTATTGATAGACTAGAATTAATTCAGATATGGATGAAAAAACAAGGTGAACAAGCTGATTTAGATGAGCCTATGATACTAATAAAAGGTGCTACTGTTCGAGATATTTGTTTTAAGATTCATAGAAAGTTTATCGATGAGTTTCGTTACGCTGTTATAACGGGACCAAGTGCTAGACACCCTAATCAAAGAGTGGGATTATCACATGAATTACAAGATGGAGATATAATTACAATAGTTGTAAATAAAAAATGGTAAGGTTTAGTTTTCCTCTCTTTTGTAAGCAACTGAACCCGCAACTATAGTATAATTGATATCAACATCATGAAAAGATTCTAAATCTATTTGGTCCAAATTTCGGTTGAGGATGATAATGTCAGCTAATTTTCCCGGTTTAAGCGAACCTTTTATTTTATCTTCACCTGAGACGACTGCAGGAGTATAAGTATAATGATAAATAGCTTCTTCTAATCCCAGTCTTAGATCAGGGTTGGGGTGAAATATTACTCCTTTAATACCATACAAGGGGCCAAGGGGCATACCATCACTTCCAAAGACTAAATGTAAATCATTGTCGGTTACCCATTTGAAAGGATTGTTGAGTAATGTTCGTTCTCTACCCAATTTTTTTTCATACATTCCATCGACATCGACCATACCCCATCTCCATACAAAATTAGGTTGCATGGAAAAGACAATATTCCAATCTTTGACTCTTTCTACGTCTTCTTTTCTTACTAATTCTGCATGTTCAATCCGGTGTAAAGCAGTTTTACACTCTTCTTTATTGATCATACGTTGTATTGAATCAACTACCTTGGCAATTGCTTTATCTCCAATAGCATGAATAGCTAACTGCAACCCAGAATCATGAACAGCTTTAACCATATAGTCTAATTTTTGGTCATCATAGAGAGAAAAACCTTTTTCACCTTCTTTATCTATATAATCATCAAACAAATAAGCTGTTCTAGAAGAAAGAGCTCCATCGGTCATTAATTTAACTGCTCCTACTTTGAACCATTTATCCTCATAATTTCTTGTCAATCCTAGTTTTGTAGCTTCTTCTAACATTGTTTGATAAATAATGCCGTAAATTCTTACTTTTAGTTGATTATTTTGTTTAAGATATTTATAAGCCGGCCAAGTCTCATAAATTATATTATCGTGAATTGAAGTAATACCTAATTTTAATGCTTCTTCCATACCTAAATTTAAACCATTTAAGATATCTTCAGCAGTAGGTAATAATTCTTCATTATCATCTAACTCAATATCTCTTAATATCCCTACAACCGCACCATTTTCGTCTTTGTCTACACCATGGGTATTATCATCGATTCTTAATCGTTTATATCCTAAAGTGTTAACAGTAGAAAGATGACCTGATACATGACGTAAAAACACAGGATTATTAGTTATCTTTTTATCAAGATCTTGGGCAGTTATATAGCGCTGTTCAACCCATTTACTTTGATCCCAGTTTCTACCGATAACCCATTTGTCTGGACCTTTTTTGTCTGCTTCTTGTTTGAGCAGTGTAACAGCTTCTTCGATACTTTTTGTGTTTTCTAAATCAACATAAATTTTGTTCAAACCTGTCCAAATAATGTGCGTGTGAGCATCAATAAAGCCAGGAAGAACAGTGTTACCTTTAGCATCGATTACAATAGTTTCATCAGTTATCAGTTCTTTAATTTCTTCGTTTGAACCAACCTTGATAATCATATCATCCAATACAGCTAAAGCTTCCTCTCGTTTTTTACTTTCTAAAGTCCAGATGTTAGCATTAATGATAACTAAATCAATTGCCATTCTACTTTTCATACATAGTAGATTTATCATATCTTTATAGACTTTTTTAGAAAACAAAAAAAAGGAAAAAACAAAAAAAGAAGACTTTTGTTTATCTTCTTTGTTAGAAAATAAGCATCTATCGGAATTATAATTGTTTAAGAATGTTTAAAGCTCAAATTCCATAGGCTTGTTTTCATCTAATGTTCTTGGTGTAGCAACATCTTTGACGAATTCTTTTATGTAATCTTGATTCCTTTTCTCTCCATGGACAAGAACAACATTTTTAGTTTTCAGTTCGTTCATGTACATCTTTAAACCCTCTACTGAAGAATGTCCAGAGTAAGGGAATTTCATGATATTAAGATTTAAGGAAACTGTTTTAACCTTATTGTACTTATCTCGTTCATAAAGTGCAATTTCTCTTTCACCATCATAAATCATTCTGCCTGTTGTCCCTTCTACTTGGTATCCAGTAAAAGCAAGAATAGTATTATCTTGTCCAGCTAAAAGATCCAAATAAGAATGGATAGGACCACCTTCAATCATTCCTGAAGTGGTAACTATAATGGAACCATGTTTTTGTTTAGCCAAATGTTGTCTAAGAGTAAAAGGATTGTCAGAACTATCATAAACAGAACGAATGTTGTCCTTTTTAAAAGGAGATTTAAGTTTTCTCTCTTTTAATTTTGTAAGAAAACTTTTTTTCATCCACCTTTCAGTAAAGAATTTCTCAGTTAATGTATTAATCTGATTAATCATTCCGTCCATGTAGATAGGTACATCGTCCATATCAGGATCTAAAGCAAAGGTTGTAAGCATTTCTTGGGATCTACCCACAGCAAAACAAGGGAGAAGCATTTTTTGTTTATTCTCGACAGCTTGCTTAGCTATAAGTTTTAAACCAACATCAATTTTACTCCTTTCTGGGACATATCTGTTACCATTTGTAGATTCAGAGATAAATAAAGAAATATCATCCTTCTCTTCAGGGATATCAAAGCCATTGAAGAAAGGTGTTTCTCGATCATTAATGTCTCCTGTATAAAGAACAAGTGTACCTTCCCAATCTAATAGTATTTGAGCTGCACCTAAAATATGTCCAGCATTATAGAATTTTGCTCGAATTCCATCTACTATTTTGAACCAATTTCCATATTCTTTGGTTTTAATCTTATTAAAAACCTCGTCTAAATCTTTAATAGACCAATGTCTAGGACCTTCTATCTTTAAATGGTCTAGCCATAATCGATATGCAATCTGTTTGGTAGGCTCTGTCATAAAGTAAGAACCTTTAAAACCTTGTCTTGCCAATCTGGGCAAATTACCACTATGATCAAAGTGTGCATGAGATAATAAAGCAGCACTGAGATCTTTCATTGAATCGTCAAGCCCCTCAGGTCTTACTGAGAGCTGTTTAGGAATTAATTTGATACCGCAATCTAAGAGTACGCTATGGTCTTTATCGCTTAATTTGAAAGCGCTTCTACCGACGAAATCTGTTGCACCGTATGCAGTTAATGTTAATTTTTTCATATTTATTCACTATTTATATTATAATACGCAATTAGTTAATCACAATTGTTTTTGGAATGTAACCTCTATTAAGCTTTCTTTTTTGCGATTTTTTTAACAGAAAAATAGTTTGAATACTTTTTTATAGCTCAAAGTAGTGAATAAGAATGAGAACAATGGATAAGAAAGAAAAAGAAGAAGAAAAAAAATCCCAAGACGTTAAAACAAAAGAAGGGTTCAAAAATGCTTTAAGTTCAGCTTATGCTTCTTTTGATACAGGGTTAGTACAAAGTCAAGAAGACGATAAAAAATCAAGACAGGAAGTATTACAAAAAGGTGCAGCGAAAATAGAGAAAAAAGCAGAAAAAGAATTGAAGTCATGAAGATTATTGTCAGAAAAACTAGTAAAGATAAGACAAGAAGCTGGGCTATCAAGCACAATAGGAACAGCAGGAAAAACAAAAGCTCCATTGTTATTCGGAAAAGATGAATATAAGCAAAGATTAACCCAAGAAATACTATTGATAGGAACAGAAGAATTGCATGAAGTAGGATTTGTAATATCTAATGATAAACTCTATGGCTATTTTAAAGCAACTAGAACACATTGGAAAGTGAAAGAAAAAGAAATAGATGATGTGATAAATGAATTAGAGAAAAATAAAATTATTCCACCAACATTAGACTTAAAGAAAAAACAGAAACTAATACGCTTTAAACCAGTTGAAGTATCTCAAGACTATCAACAAGTATTGATTGTAGCACTAGGTTTACCTTCAATAAAAATTGAAGATCTTGAAAACATGCTAAACTGGACAAAAGAAAGAGCTGAAGAAATACTGAAAAAACTAATTGAGTTAGAATTAGCAATATATGACATAGAAACAGAAAATTACTATTTACCTTGTGTTTCATCAACCTAATAACTCAACTTTTTTCACATCAATTATTGGAAAAAATATTTTGCAAAAAGTGATAAACTTTCAGAAGCATTTATAAAAGATAAAAACAATGTTACTATTGGACGAATCAAATTTCTCTATTATTTATGATTCGTCCCTCCCTCCCTCTTTCCTTTTCTCTAATACAGCAACATCATCTACTTTCTCCTTCCTCCTCAAAAAAATAAAAACAAGAATGAGAATTTAATTGTATAGACTTTTTTCTTTATTCTTCTTTCAATTCTTCTAAATATTCTCTTGCTTTATCATATGATATTGTATTCATTTCTATCATCTTCTGTGCTATTTTTTCTAATTTTTCTCCTTTTGCTCCGATAGCTACAGCAATATTCCTTGCATGAAGAGACATATGACCACGTTGTATCCCTTCAACTGCTAAAGCTCGTAATGCTGCAACATTTTGTGCTAATCCCACTGCTGCTGCAAGCATAGTTAATTCAGAAGCTGATGTTACATTCATAATTTTTAGAGCTACTTTATACATAGGGTTAACATTAATTGACCCTCCTATTGTTCCAACCGAAAGTGGAAGTTCTAACTTTCCTATTAAATCACCAACGCCATTCTTTTCGAATTGAGTAAGAGAACGGTATCTACCAGTATGACTAGCATAAGCGTGAGCTCCTGCTTCAACAGCTCGTGTATCATTCCCTGTTGCCATCATAACTGAAATTATGCCATTCATTACCCCTTTATTATGAGTAACTGCACGATACACATCATGATCCGCAAAATCATAAGCTGAAATTATATCATCTACTACATTTTCTCCTCCTAAAGATTCTTTATCAAAAGTGGCTTGTACTTTTACCATTCTTTTTGTAGCGAAATTTGACAGTATTCGTAAAAGTACTCTGCCTTCGGTTAGTTTTTCTATTTCCTCTTGTAGATGCTCTAACATAGTGTTAACAGCATTTGCACCCATAGCATCTTTAGTATCAACTGTTAAATGGACAACTAAATATTTCTTTTTACCCTCAACAATCCTAATTTCTAAATCTTGTGCTCCTCCACCTAACTTAACAAGAATTGGGTTAGTAGCATTAGCTAAAGATAATAAGTGTTCTTTTGCATTTTGTATATTTGTTTGAGCTTTCTGAAAATCTTGCACATCTAAAACTTGTATCTGTCCAATCACGAATGAACCTGAATATTCTGCTTGGAATCCTCCTTTTATTCTAGCAACACGTGCAAGATTACTCGCAGCAGCTACAATTGATGACTCTTCTACAGACATTGTAACAAGATGCTCATTTCCATTGACAACAAAGTTTGTTGCAATTCCAAAAGGTAATGAAAGTTTGCCTATTACATTTTCTATCATAACATCATATATTGTATCGTCTATTCCTAATCCTTGAAGATAACTTTCTTCTTCATTTGATAAATTAAGTAATTCTACAACTTTTTTTCTTCTTTCTTCTAATGATAAACTGTAAAATTTTGGTAAACGTGAAGTATAGTTCATGGTAAGAAGCTTGCTGGAGTTCTTAAAGAATTTTTGTTTTTCTTAAGTATTCTACTTATTTTTTGACTAAATCATAGATTACAACCATTGAAGGGCTGTTTCTATTCTCTCTCAATATCATTCTCTTCTTTTCCCTTTTTCATTAATGAAAAGAGACTTCTTAGGGCTAGAATAATAACCCCGACTAGAAAAAAATAACTTAAAATTGAACTTGCTGTTTGATAACTCATTATACCATAAAAAATAGCTTCTTTTGTAGAAAAAGGGTAAAAAAACATAATTTCTGGGTAAAGAAAAGAATCAAAAACAAGATGGGAAAATAAACCAATGAAACTAGAGAAAAAAGAAATTTTCCAACTATAGCTCCTCTTGAAGAAATTTCCCAAAAAAAAACGATGCATAAATTGACTAATAAAAGAAACAGGAAAAATTAAGATTATTACTCCTAAAAAACTATGTAAAATCCCATGGAGAGGTAAATTTAAACCTAAAACTAAAATGAAAAATGGTTCAATATCTATTAAAATCGTCCCTAATAATAAAGCAACTGGGTCGAGAAACATTATAAGAGAATAGGTAAATACACCAAAACCTAAATGATAAGGAGTAAAAGGCATTAAAAAAGAGAAAAGCCGTACATTAATAAATTATATCTTTACTATGTATTTGTCTAAAAAACAGAATGTTAAGAATGAAGAAAGGCAGAACTATCTCTGCCTAAAGGAATTATAAACTTTCTAAAACTTGTATCTTTTCATCACGAATTTGTGCCATTAAACGAGTGACATATCCCGTGATTAAATTTCTCATTTTTTTTGTCATAGGTGAGCAAACTTCTTCTACGACATGTTTATTGTTTTCAAAGTCTGTATTAAGTTGATCGTGAAAGTCCTTAACTATCTGTCTGGAAATCCTTTTAATGAGTGATGTTCTAATATTTCCCATAACTACACCTACTTTCACCACTTCCCTTTTATTTTAAATCTTACTATCTTAGTTAAAAGAATTATAAAGGAGGAAAGGTGTAAGGAACACTCCTCAAAAATTACAATTTTTAAAATTTCTTATTTATAGAACTGTTCATCCGAATGAACAAAGAAGCCATTACTAGTGATAGAAATAGGTCTTTCTATCATTTCATGCTTGATACCTCGCATTTTCCTAATAGCTAAATGTCTTACACCTATATTGTTGATAAAACTGTATCCTATAACTATTACACCTTGACTCATAAACTCTTCTACACCGAATCGTGAAACTTCACCATGGGACATTTCACTAGTTAACAGAGTTGTACAATCAAGACTACTTAATACGGCACTCAGTTTAAGAATCTCTCTTCTTATTTGTTGTTCATTTTGCATAGATAGTGCTAAAGCTGTAATAGAATCGATAACAATACGTTCAGCTGATGTTTCGTCTGTTAATTCAATTAGCATTGTTAATAACTCATCAACATCTACTGGTGTTTTATATTTCTCTACAGTGCTTACTCCTGCTCTTGTACTGAACCCATCAACTAAAACTAGTAGGTTTTGGTCTTCTAATGCTTTTAGGTTCCAACCGTAATTCTGACACTCTTGCCTCACATGATTGGGGTGTTCGTCGAAAGAGACAAATATGCCACTTTCACCAGCAGAGACTATACCATGATATAAAAATTGCAAACCAAATGTACTTTTTCCAGCTCCTGCAGGTCCAGAAACTAAAATTGTTCTACCCTTTGGTAATCCTCCACCTAACATTTTATCTAGACCGGGTATTCCTGTTTCTATTAATTCCATATTTATCATTCTCTCGACATAGATTAAAAAATTATTGTTATTTTTAGAAAAATCATTTTGATAACTCCCATCCACTTTCAGTTCTTATAATTAAAGTATTTTCTGTTTCAGGTTCAATGTAAGCCAATAACTCAATTTGGCAGTTTTTTCTTTGATTCGCATTAGCTCGTGCTACTTTAAACTTGCCAGAAATGGGATAGATAATAGAACCAAGAGAAACCTTATCCGATAAAGTTAAACCTTCGTCCACTATACCAATTCGCGTACCTAATTCCCAGTTCATTGTACGTATAACAGGAACAGTTTGTGCTCCCCTTTTTCTCATTAAAACTGTACCTAGGGAATACCAAGGAGACTTCAATTCTTTGGGGTATTCATTTAAATCAGCATAAGTGGTATTAACATATTGCTTCAAGTTTTTAGTAATAGAAGTTAGATCTAAAAGAAGTTTGTAGCTCGACTTAATAGATGGCTTAACCTTTACTAAATGATTATACAAGTCATTAATTTTAGGTTTCAAATCTTCTAAACCAGCGTAATATAACCAAGTTAAGTATTCTAAGCTTGCAATACATAATCCCGCATTATCGAAATTTAGTGACACATAGAAGGTTT